>JAGGYP010000055.1 GCA_021162485.1 Thermoplasmata archaeon | reverse complement strand
ATCTTCTCTTCTTACCTCTGTTGTCATCCCGTTAAATTTCCCCGATCGGTGCGCTATCTGTAAAAAGCCATCACGTCCCGTAAAAATCCTATTTTCCCCTTTTCTATCCTTTATAAAAAAGATCTCTTTCTTAAACGGGTCTAAACCATATACCTCCGACAAATGAATAAATAACTTTAACTCATTCTCAGTGGCACCTTTGGCAATAGTCTTTCTAATTAAATCAATCTGTTCAGAAGTTAACTTTTTTTCCATTTCAACACTCATTTTTTACCTCCTCATTGTTTTTTTTCTTTCATCTCCCGGAGAATTTATTCGCTCCCCGGGAGTAAACATCCTTGCTTTCTTTTTTTCTCCTATCTTCCACCTCCCTTCATATTACGATTTTGCGGATTTTATTATCTTCCCATTTCCTTTTTTCTCTTCTCATTTCTTCTCTTATTTCGATAAGACGTTCTCCTGCCTCTTTCATACTTGCCATAATTTTTCTAAATACCTCTATTGAGTAAACATCTCCCTTTTTAATATGAAAAGATACTTTTCTTATATTATCTTTTCCTCTTATAGCGCCTTTTTCCAACCAAAAATGAGGTGGATATTTACGATACCAAAAAGGAAGCTCGGGATATCTATAGATGCCAGAAAAATCTACAATCTTTACCTTAAAACTATTCTTTGAATTTTTATCATAAATTCTCTTATAAAAGATCTTTGCCAACATATTTTCTTTTCCCCTTTCTATTAGATTGTAACCTCGTGAACTTTGCTATCTTCCCACTTTGCCTTTTCCTGCTCCATCTCTTTGTTGATCCGCGTGAGAGTTTCTCCTGCCTTCTTCATCTCGCCGATCCATCGCCCGAAGACCTTGGGGCGGAAAAGATCTCCAACCTTGAAATGGAAGTACTCATACCCTCCATTTCTGACTCTATCGAATACAAGAACAATGCCCGTATCATCGCGATAATAACGAGGAACGCTCTTCAAATACTCTTTAGGGAGTTCACTCTTTGTATACACTCCCGTTATATCGCAGATCTCTAATGCCTTTCCACCATACCAATTATTCCATACACGCCTAAATTTAATTTTTGTTAACATATTTTTCCCCTCTTTTATATCACAATTTCTTCAATTTGTTTATCTTCCCACTTATACTTCTCTTCCCTTATTCTTTTTCTTATTTCAGCTAAACGTTTTCCTGCTTCTTTCATAGCTGCAATAATCATTTCAAAATTTCCTTTATCATAAATATCTTTTTCAAGATAGATTTTAATAGGTGCGGAATACATTGCCATCCTATAGCATACTTGAATGTTATCAAAATCATCCTGGTAATAATATGGCATCTTTGCAAAATACGAATCAGGAAGTTCATCTTTTTTACAAACCCCTATAACAGCCTCAATTTCTATCATTTCTTTTTCTTTTTTCTCGTCATAAATCTTTTTATAAATTATTCTCGTCAACATTTCTTCGCCTCCCTTAAATCACGATCTCATGAACTTTATTGTCTTCCCACTCCGCTTTTTCTTTTCTTACTTCCTTTCTGATCTTTGTGAGGTCTTCTCCTGCTTCTTTCATAGCGGTAACTATCTCTCCAAATAACTCATTTAGTAAGACGTTTCCTTTTTCCAAATATGTTACATATGGCCCAATATGAAATTTTCTGTTAAAAATTACTTTTATTATCTTTTCTTTTTCTTTTTTGTAATAGCGGGGAATGTGCTCTAAATACATAGCAGGAAGATCTTCTCTCTCATAAACGCCCGATACATCAAGTATCCTTACTTCTTTTCTGTTCTTCTTTTCATCGTAAATCCTCTTATATTGGATTTTAGTTAACATGCTTTCACCTCCCTTCATATATATTATAACATATTCCTATTCCAATTTCAACTTTTACCCAAATATTTCTGGCAGTACTGATAAAATGGACAATTCTTTCCACACCACCAGTTATTAGGATCGGTAGGATAAAATACATTCTTTTCAATCGCGTTTGCCACTCCGTATACTACTTTACTGCTTCGTTCCAACTCCTGGTCAGAATACGGTGGAATAACAATCGTATTTACCTGGGGTTTTCGAGTCTTTACGATATTATCAATCTGTATCGTTTTTTCCTTTTTTCCTGTATAGTCTCTATACGCCAAAGCATATAATGCCAATTGTATAGAGTTTCTGACATCCTTTTCCTGCCATTTTCTTTTAGATGTTTTTATATCCAGTATTGTCCCATCTTTTAACACGTAATCTATATATCCAATCATGTCAATACCACCTATGTTAAACATTACCTCTTTTTCCATATCATTTATTTTATATTCTTGAAATTGTGGTAGATATTTCTGCAATAAACCGCCTCCTGTTTTCTTTGCCTCTTCTAACTCTTTTTCTTCCACCTTTTCATTCTCTTCATCCTCATTCAAATCCTCTATTGCATTTTCAAAAACCGCTCTTATTCTTTTTATTCCCTCTTTCGTAATATAGTAATAATTTAATGCTTCGTGGAAAGCGATACCGAATACAGCATACTTACTACGTTTTTTAGGAATATGCTCTATATGATCAAAGTAGTACATTAGCGGGCATTTAAGGTATTCTGATATCTTACTATATGATAGAATCACTTCTTTACACCTCCTCCATTTCCATTTCGTACCCTTTATCCTTCATAACTTTCTTCCATATTGCAAGATCTTTTTTTGCAACATGGATATATCTATTTTCCCCAAATTCATCTACAAAACAAAAGATATAATTTCCCTTCTTTGTCTTGTATATTTTACCCTTCATGTTTTTTCACCTCCCTCTTTGCCTTTTCTTCTTTTCCCTTTATTTCCATCTTCTTTAATGCAGTATAAACTTCTTCCTTTCTCTCCGTATTAAACATCCTGAAAAAAGGATACTCTTTCATCAACTTTTTAATATCTTTATCCTGCCTCTTTCTTAAAATACTTTTTAGAAAGATGGTATATTTCCTGCTTATATCCTTTTCAAAAAAGACAAAGTTACCGCCAAGCATAATCAATAGATTATCCTTCACATCGTCATACAGGGCATAAAACCTGTAATCAAGGTCTATTTCATACTGTGCCCTCTCAAATACTCTTCTTTCCTCATCTCTCAAACTGTTTAATTTTATGAACTTAAATCCACAGCAAATAGAGGGAGGCGCTTTCTCTATTTTCCTATACCCCTCTCCATTATATGGTGCTAACTTTCTACCCTCTGATCGAAAGACTGAATCCCACATCTTTATTCCTCCTCTTTTATATGCTTTTCATATCTCTTGTAGATTTCATTCCTTATCCTTTTAAGAATGGTCTCATACCTTTTATAAATATACTGCAATTCTTTCCATTCTTTAGTCCCTTTCTGGAAGCCCATCTTTTTCCTTTCTTTTTTCTCGGTTAAAATCATATCCAACTCTCTTAAATCATTAGTTACAACACCTTTTATCATTCTTATTTCATCTTCAGAAAAATGCTCAATATTAGCCACCGATCTCTCGATTGCCTTTAAATTGTCTCTGAAAATCATTCTTATCACCTCCTAACATATCGTCAATCTTTTTCTCTATTTCTTTTAATTCATCCATTGTCATTTCCATTTCCTCTTTAGTCTCCCTTATAACATCTTGAATATCTTCTATAAGCATTTTTACATCCCTCTGGAACTCCCAGAATAGTTCCTTTTCTTTCTTTTGTAAATACTCAAGCGTAAAATCT
>JAGGYP010000034.1 GCA_021162485.1 Thermoplasmata archaeon | reverse complement strand
TTGTTACACTTGGCGCAATAGGTTTTATTTTTTTCCATGGTGCAACTGGTATCTATATTGGGTATGGTGTTAAGTCAGATAGAGTGTGGAGATATTTCATCTATGCTGTATTATTTCAAATTCCTTTGATGGTGGTTTCTCTAGTAAGTGATGAATACAACCTAGAGTTTCTACAGATTTTGATCGTAGTATATAGCATCATTCTTTACTGGTATGCCACAAAAAGGGTTTTGATAATGACTTTGCCAAAAAGCAAAAGGAGAAGAATAATCAAAGAATAATTTTTTAGTAAACAACTCCTTCTTTTCCACAGCTTGGGCATTTTACCCAGGTTGGACCCTTTGGATTTTTAACATATGTAAAAACTGTTGAACAAGCTGGGCATCTTACCTTTTTAACCTCTCCCTGAGCCTTTGGAGTTTCTATCTCAACCTGTGCTGATCGTGCCTCCATCCTAGGTTGCGGTGAAGGAGGTGTGTATGCTGGCTGTGGTGTAGGTTGCGGAGGGGGGGTTACAGGTTTTGTAACGGGTTGTGGCGGTGGTACATATTGCTGCTGCGGAGCCGGTTGAGCAGCTGGCGTAGGTGTAGGAGCGTATTTAGGTTGTTCTTCTTTTTCCATGGTTTTTTTACTACTGATTTTTAGTTTTATATCTAAAGCCATGAACATCAATATAATGCCAACCAATGAGAATATCACTCCCACAGCACCTATGGCAAAAACTGTTAGTTTGGAATCCTCCAGCAGAAGAAAAGCAATATCTGCTACTACAAAAAATATCAAACCTATCACAAGGATAGCAATTGCAATTTTTATAGTATCTGCCATGGTCTTCCCCTCTAAATTCTAAATTTTTCTCTCCTCACTTTTCTAGTTAACTAAATATTCTCAATATTTAAGTAGTTTTACATTTTTTAACTCATCAACTATTAGAGAGACAGCCGTAGAACACGCTATTCCTGTAAGAACACTGTTATCATTCTTATGTAATTTTTACTTTCCCATATTCCAAGTAACTGCATAGTTCCATCTATGATTAAAGGCATCATCAGAAGTATAATGAAAATCACTATTTTATCTGAAAATGTTATCTTGTTTTGAAAGATAATTGTAATCAACATCCCCAAAGCTAGACCTAGAAAGATACCTGTGCATCTACTACAAAAAGGCATCTGGTTTCCATTTATAAAATATGATCTCTCTGTTTTCTGATGGCATAAAATGTCACCTATTCTATAGATAGTTGACCAAGGTTGAGAAATGTTTATCAACAACTCCTCATTGTCAACTAATCCTACAACTCCTGAAAGGTTTTTAACAGTGTTAGATGGTAACATCAACGAAGTTATCACCTGCAGGGTGAACCAAATTAAAAAGAGAGAAAACAGTATTAGTTTTATTTTACTAGTTTTAAAATTCTTTTGCAATTTCATTTTTAAATTCTTCTCTAGAGAAAAGTATTATTATCAAAGCTATTATGCTACATACTGGGCCTATAAATATTATTCCAAATGTAAATATTCCAAATATGGAGCCAAGTATAGCAACAATTATATATTTTCTTAAAAAGCATGCTATTGCGCCAAGTAACGCCAGTATTGCAAATATGATTATCAGAATGGAGCAGATATACCAGCTTTTTACCAACAGGTTTAATAAACCTGCTTCTTCTATCTCCTCTACTCCACTACCCTTGTCAAGGTAGAACTCTTTTTTTATTTTTCCTTCTGAGAACAAATTTTTTAATAAAAATATCTTTGCATGAAGTGTTTTGTAACCACTGGTGGAAATGTTTAACGTCCTGTATCCTACTGGAATGTTTTTCAATTCAAAGGTGCCGTTTTCTGAAAACACGGAAATATTTGTGCCAACTACAGATATAGTAATATTTTTTATGGGTTGTTTTGTAGTATTATCCAACACCTTTCCCTCTAGGGTTACTTCTCCAAGAGATGCGAATATACTGTTTAAAAACTCCTCATTGGTTTTCAAAGGTTCTATAGCTATTAACAAGCTAGAAGATGTTATTATAGCTGATATGAAAACTACTATCAGTAGAACACCAGCGATCATTGGCTTATTAGTTCGATCCCTTATAGAGGAGAGAATGGCTTTTCTAGGTTCGCCGACTTCTTCCCATACATGACCCTTATCTTTTTTAACCACTTTTAGCTTGAATTTGTGATTGCATTTTGGACAGGTAGCCTCATATATATCGCTGATGTCATCTGGTATTTCAAGTACAAAAGATGTTTTACATTTCGGACACGTTGTTTTACCTTTCATAAATATGTTTTTTCACCTTTTTCTGGTATAATATATTTTGATATTAAGTAGATTTCTATAATTTTAAAAATACTTTTTCCTTTATCTGGTTCCACTCTAACTGAAACAAAAAAGCTGTGCGGTATCTTTAAATATGGATTAGTTATTCATTAGAAAGCATTAAAACAAAGGGGTTTTACAAAAAATGGGAAGGTTCCCAGAGGCAGATGCAAGGTTGCTAAACAAAAAAATTTGTATGAAATGTGGTGCAAGAAACTCGATAAGGGCTACGAGATGCAGGAGATGCAAGTCGAAAGATTTGAGAGTAAAAGCAAGAGAAAGCAGGGGAACATAGAAGGTAAAGGTTTAGATTTTAACGATATATTTTTGTATCAATCTTTTAATTTAAGTTTTAGGTTGGAGCTGTTAGCTGATGCCTGAGACAAAGGTTAAAAAAGATGAGGACTTCAATGAATGGTATAATGAGATTGTCGAACTTGCTGAGCTTTGCGACAAGAGATACCCTATCAAAGGTATGAACGTGTGGCGCCCATATGGCTGGAGTATAATGCAAAACATTGACAATCTTATTAGAGAGGAAATGTCAAGAACTGGGCATCTAGAGGTTTATTTTCCACTTCTAATTCCCGAGTCTCTTTTTAAAAAAGAAGAAGAGCATATAGAGGGTTTTAGCAGCGAGGTTTTTTGGGTGACACATGCTGGAGAAAACCCCTTGGAGGAGAAATGGCTTCTTAGACCAACATCAGAAACCGCGATGTATCCTATCTTTTCATTATGGATTAGATCCCATTCTGATCTCCCGCTCAAAACGTTTCAAATCGTAAACACGTTTAGATATGAAACAAAACAAACAAGGGCATTTATAAGAGTTAGAGAAATACATTTCTTCGAAGCTCACACCTGCCACAAAGATTTTGAAGATGCTGAGAAACAAATAAAAGAAGATCTTGAGATAGCTGAGAGATTTTTCCAAAAACTTTCTCTACCATACATTCTAAACAAGCGGCCGGAATGGGATAAATTCGCTGGTGCCTACTACACGATCAGTATAGATGTTATGATGCCATCTGGTAGAACACTTCAACTTGGATCAATACATCAGTACAGAGACAACTTTGCCAGGCCATACAATATAATCTACGAGGATATAAACGGCGATCATAAATATTGCCATCAAACAACCTATGGCATGAGCGAACGAATACTTGGGGCAATAATTGGAATACATGGTGATAACCGAGGAATAATACTACCACCAGCCGTTGCACCAATCCAAATTGTGATTATACCTATAATATTTAAAGGAAAAGAAGAAATTGTTGAAAATAAATGTAAAAAAATCAAAGAAATACTGGATAAAATTGGTTTGAGAACACTAATTGATTCAAGAGATATAACACCTGGTAGTAAATATTATGATTGGGAGCTAAAAGGTGTGCCACTCAGATTAGAGATAGGTCCAAAAGATGTAGAAAACAAACAAGTCACAGCAGTAAGACGTGACAATTTTGAAAAAATTCAAGTTAAAGAAAATGAAATAAAAGAGATAATACCAGAGATTCTAGGGCTGATAAGTAAAAACCTATTTGACAAGGCAAAAAAACTATTGGATAACAATATCAAAAAATTTGAAAATATTGAGGATGCGAAAAACAAGACTGGCATAATCCAACTGCCATGGTGTGGCAGAGAAGACTGTGCACTAAAAATGGAAGAAGAACTTGATGTTAAAACACTTGGAACGCCTTTTATGGAAGAGCAATGCAACTTAAACTGTCCCATATGTGGTGAAAAAGCAAAAAACTGGGTTAGATTAGCAAAAACCTATTAAAAATATCCACCACTGTTAAAAACATTTATTTTTCGAAGTATGTCCAAAGCTATTATTGTTAATCCATGTAGTCTATTTCCCTCTTACCAAGCAAAACGTTGCATGTCCATCAATGTTAAAGAAATGTGTTGACTCGTTTTCCAAGAACTCTCCATGATATCCAACAAGATGAATATTACATTTCCCTTTGTAATGCCAGTTATCAACCGTTATGGTTGCATTTGAAAACCACATGTAAAGCCATAATGCAGAGCATCTACCCTCGATCATGTTCACAAAAAGTAATAATGCTGAAAAATGACCGTAACCTCTTATAGTAACATGGCAGTTAAAACATATTTTATGCTCACTAGCAGGTTTACTTTGCGTTTTCTCAATGGCCGATACTTTTGATATAGCACCTGTTATAGAAGGAGTTGAAAATGTTGTTATTATAAGCGCAGCGGCTAATAAAATCAAACTTTTTCTCAAACCATATCCCCTTAATCTTTGGTGAAAATACATTGTAGTTTTTATTTAAAAATATTTCTGCAAAAAATGATAAAATGTAAATAACACTTGTTGTATAAAATGTAAAATCTGGAGAGGAAGGTCGGAATGAAAAAGAAAATATTTAGAGAATATCTACTTCCAATAAACATCATAATACTTATTGCTGGGGCATTTTTAATAACAATGGGGACAATATGGATATGGTTCAATAACCTAGAATTAGATGGCTTTACAGATTTAGTTCATCTTATTGGTGGATATAATTATTGGTTATTTGCTTTTGGTATTTTGCTCTTAGGTATAGCGGTATGGTATATTTTTGATTTCTATAGGAAAAGAAAGTTTGTGCTTGAGGAGCTTAAAACAGATAAAAGATCAGAGTTTATTAAAAAACACCTTGAAGTTGAAGAAGCAGTAAAGTATTTACCAAGTAAATATAGAAAAATGCTTGAGGAGAAAAAGAAAGAGTTAAAGATAAAATAATAACCTCCTGGGGGTTGGCTGCTAATAACAAGAGAATTTTTCATTGTGTTAGTTGAACCAAAATATAGTGGCAATGTAGGAGCTGTAGCTAGGGTGATGATGAATTTTGATTTTTCCAATCTTTACCTGGTGAAACCCTCATGCGAGTTAGATAAAGAATGCTATTCAAGAGCTATGCACGCTTCCTCCATAGTTGAGAATGCAAAGATTTTTGATTCTTTTGAAAAAATGATAGAGGATCTTGATTTTCTTGTTGCAACATCTTCAGTAGCTACAAAAAGTGAGAAGAAACATTTGAGAAAAGCTGTTCTGGTGGAAGATTTTTCGAAAAAGATTCTCGAGATAGAAGGGAAAATAGGATTAATCTTTGGTAGAGAAGATTTTGGATTATACAATAGCGAAATTGAAAAATGTGATCTCCTTGTTAAAATTCCAACTAGTGAAAAATATCCTTCTTTGAACCTATCACATGCAGCATGTATAGTCTTATATAATCTTTATCTATCCTTGAAAACTCCGTCTTTGAAGACAGGTAGAAAGATAAACCGTTTGGAAAAAGAAAAACTCTTTGAATTTCTCTCATCTATTTTAGATGAGATAGATTATCCAGATCATAAGAGAAAAAACACGATGATAATGTTGCGTAGAATACTTGGTAGAGCTATGCCTTCAAAATGGGAGTACCATACCCTGATGGGAATACTTAGCAAAACAATGGAGAAACTAAAAAATAAATGATCATATGGTCTCTAATGTAAAAATAACCTTGTGTTCTTTTAATGCAGCATGAACCTTATCTGCAAACCAGACTAACTCTTCAATATCTGCACTCTTGTTCCCCCAATCATATACAAAATCATAATTGCCCTTAGTTGCTTTGAACCCCATGTTCAGCAACTGGTTTTTAATTTCTGATGGCGAGGAACCTTCGCTGTTGAAATAAATTTTTAGATATGTTTTCATGCCACATACTCCTTCTTCTTTTTATTAGAATGATATTTTTGCAGGCTATTAATGTTTTACTAAAAAATTGTTTACCAAGGTGTTAGATATGCTATCCCAATAGGAACATAGCCCATCATATCTGCTTCTAGTGAGGAAAAACCAGGTGGTATACCCCAGTAGAAGGCTAGGCCAATGAAACCAATTGCAAGGAACCATGATCCTGGTCCGCCCTCATAGTATCTCACTCCAGGTGTTAATAGGCCTATGTCAACATCCATATGTCCATCTGCAAGTTTTGGAGAAGAGCTTTCGCCAGTGACCATGTAAACTAAAAGATCAGCAGATGGAATCAGCTTAAATGGTAAATCATGCATGAGCTCTATTAGGAAAAGGATGCCATTTATAAAACCCGTTATAGCAGATAAACCAACTGGGAAAAAGCCCACAACTGACATTCCCTCTACGCTCACCATACGTGAAATACATATTTTTATCCTAGCCATGGTGTTTAGGGATTTTATTCTATCTATCACTTTTTCATTTAAAAGATTATATTTTTCCGCGACCTTGTTAGCCTCCACCCTCATTTCTTCTAGAGATGGAATTTTAGATATCAAACCATATTTTTTGAGCAAACTCAGTTTCTCTCTGATGTTTTCTGCTTTCTTAAGTTTTGATGATATTTCCCAAGCTAGACTT
>JAGGYP010000080.1 GCA_021162485.1 Thermoplasmata archaeon | reverse complement strand
CTTTAATAGATATATCTTTATTTGTTTTTTGAAGAAGTTTTTAGAAACTTTACAATACCACTATATTTATCGAAATGTTTATATAATAAATATTTATATATATTGGGTGATACCATGAAAAAAATTTTTGTTGTAATAATAGCAGCATTTCTAATGGTAGCGATTGCACCTGGCATCAACAGTAAAATCATAACAAAAAAAACACAGAAATCCATAAACCAATTAGTAGAAATCAAAATAAATGTTTATAAGGGACTATTTGGCAGAGAAGTTATTACCAAAGAAATTCCGTTATCCCAAGCACTTTTGCTGCAGAAAACTCTAAAAAATATACAAAATGGGGATATACTCTTAGAGGAAAAGATTAATATGTATCTACAAACCCTCAGAAACTACAACATTATTTCTAGTGATTTATCTTTAAAAGAGATGGAAACACTTTTTGAAAGACAGAGACCTCTGTTAAAAACAGTTGCAGAATATTATTTGCATCAATATAAAGATAGGTTATCTAAAAAAGATATCGGGACAAATATGAACGCTGTAGCACTTACTTTCTGGTCAGTGGATCCAGATTCTCTAGATTCTGGAGTAATCGTTGGTATACCACCTTTTATAACTTATATCCCCCTACCATCTATTTGGTTAGGAGCGTATTTCCCAGGCGAAGGCATATTCTATTCAACAGGTCTTCTTGGTGTCCAATCTGGCGAAGGAAATTTGCTTATAATTGGCTTTGTAGGCATATCTGTATTGTTACTTCTTCCTATACCACTTTCAGTAGAAAATCCGGTTGGCCTAGGATTTTCAGCATTTATTATAGCGGCATAGACCTCTAAAAATAAAAAAAACTGACAATATATCAGTTATACGAAAATACTCCCTGGTAGATGTCTATATTAGTCTAGTATATTTGTATCCATCATATCCTTCGTTAAAACAGTAATGCACCTTCTGATAGTCATTTCGAAATTCTTTAACTTCTTCTTTTATCTTTTTAGTTGAGACGTTGTCTACTAATACTTTCTTGATCAGTTCTGCCACATATTTCATTTCATTTTCCTTCATTCCTATTCGTGTAAGCTCTTGTGACCCTAATCTCAAGCCAGAAGGATTCAGGGGGTCCTCATCACCAGGTATCATATTCATGTTTGTGATAATGCCTGCTTCTTCAAGCTTCTTAGAAGCTTCTTTTCCTTTTCCCTTACCTATCTCAACTAATATTTGATGAGATTTTGTGAAACCATGTTTTTCTCCAAATACCTTAAACCCAAGCTCATGCAAAGATTGTGCCAGTGCTTGTGCATTTTTTATCGTCTGCCTAGCATATGCCTCTCCAAACTCTAGATGTTCTGCAAATGCTATAGCCTTAGCTGCTACATGGTGTAAATGATATGAGGATGTAACACCTGGGAAAACGCCAAAGTTTAATCTTCTAAGAAACTTTTTATCTTCCTCATTCTCACCTGTGTGATCAGATAGTACAACTCCTCCCTGAGGTCCAGGTAATGTTTTATGTGTGCTTCCAGTCATAACATCTGCCCCTTCCCTCAAAGGATCTTGAAATTTACCTGCAGCTATTAAGCCAAGAACATGCGCAGCATCATAAACAACTTTAGCACCAATCTCATGTGCTACTTCAGCAAGTTCTTTAAGAGGTGTAGGGAAGAGAAAAACAGATCTACCAAACAAAGCAACTACGGGTTTAACATCTCTTATAAGCTTTGCAGCGCCATCAATGTCTATATTCATCTCCTCGTCATCAAATGGATAGGATATTAGATTAATACCTCTTATACCTGCAGCTCCCCATTTGCCAAATGAAATATGGGCACCATTAGCAGTATCGAGAACTGTTGCATTCTCACCAGGTTTTATAAGAGCTTTTAACACAGCCATATTAGCAGTTGTACCCGCAGTTGGTCTCACATCTACATAATTGCATTTGAAAAGCTTTTTACCTAGTTCTATAGCTTTAAGTTCAACATTGTCAAAAAATTTACACCCCTCATAGTATCTGTTCCCAGGAGTACCCTCAGCATATCTACCATGAAAATCACTAATGAGCATTTCTTTACAGAGGGGAGATAATATGTTTTCGCTCGCAATCAAAGGCAGACTAGAAGCAAAGTATTCATTATTCTTTATAGCCTGTTCTCGAACATATAGTGCATCTTCATACCAGCTCATTTGAATCACAAAAGCGAAATACTCTACTGTAATAAAAAGATAGTGATAAGTTTCAAAAAATGAGGGAATCAGACCCCTTGAATATTGCAAAAGCATTTAAATAAAAAATCTCATAATTCACCTTCTCTATGAAAAACAATAAGAATCCAATAGAAAATCTATTGATTATTTCTAAACCTGTTTTCATTTTAATTAACATCCTAATTGTTGGAAGCATACTGTTCACTCTGATCTACCTGTACAATTTTGTCAAAAGCTATAGTTTGATTATACAGTTTTTATTCCTTGGTTCTACACTATATATCACAATTTTTATTTTAGTAGTAGAGGCAGCTATTTTAGCATTTATAGCTAGAATAATATTTCCACCGTTGAAGGAAGGTGAATTTACAGTTAAATCAAAAGAGTTCAGAATTTATTCTCTACATTATGTTGTTCATGCAATATTTTATTGTAGCCCATTATTCTCATTTTTCAGGTTTTTTGGCTTTCATAAGCTCTACAATAGAATAATGGGATTAAAAGGCAGTAGGTATCTCCTTAGCGTCTGGTCTCATATTATGGATCCCTATATGGTTGAGATAGGGGAGAATTCTTCCCTAGGATCTTACTCTCTACTAGTCTCTCATCTAGTAACAGGTGAAAAAATTTTGATAAAAAAGATAAAAATAGGTAAAAATGTTACAATTGGTCTGAAATCAACGATTCTCCCAGGTGTGGAGATAGGAGATAATTCTGTGATAGGAGCGGGTTCATTGGTGTTGCCAAATACAAAAATAGGTAAAAACGAGTTTTGGGCAGGTGTTCCAGCAAAAAAGATTAAAAATTTATAATTTGAAAAAATTTAAATTATAAAAATAAATATCTTTTACATAATTAGAGGTTTGAGATTACATAATGAGAATTAGGGAGAATATAGCATGCTCAAGATTAAACCCCTTAAAAAACTTCTACATTCTGCAACTCCGCTAGTTTCGATATTACTATTATTATCACCAACATTCTCAAATGTTCTATCCAATCATTTAGAGAATCCTAGAGATTTTATTATCCAGTCCCTATATACAACAACTGCAGATGGATTGTATGAGAGGGTTTTCAAGTGGGGAACTGATTTTTACATAATAGGTGTGATTAGAAATTTACAGGAAAAATCTATTAACCTGGGCAAGATTGTTTTTGAAATAGTTGATGAAAATAACAATAGCGTCTACATTCAAAATATTAAAACCTTGTCAATTCAGCCTTATGGATATAAAACATTAAAGTTTAAATGGAATTGTCCACTTGAACTAGCTTCTTGGTCTGAAGCAGGATTTAGATTTGTTGGTAAGAAATTTTTTGCTAAATTGAAAGTAGAAAACATTTCTAAAGAATTTGGCTTCTACATAGATGAATTTGGCATACCCAGATGGCTTAGGAATTCTATTTTCATTTCCCCCCCATATTTTTTAGATTTTATACCTACAAGTATGCTAAATGAGGAGGGAATCAAAGAATTTTATAGAAATATAGCTAGAAGAGCAAGGGAGATAGGGTTTGATTGTCTCCATTTTGCACGTGTGTATTCAAGTGGGTATCATGAGTCGCATCAGCCTTCCACTATTAACTATTGGTTTCCAGCTACATCATCACCATACGCCACGTATAGTTATCCAAGAAAAGATTTTCTAGACATATCCAATGGTAAGCCAGATAAGGCTCGTAATCTTATCAAATCAATAATAGAAACGGTTCAAAATGAGGGATTGCGGGTAAAAATATATTCAGATCCAGTGGGCATGTATTCCCCAGATAAAACCTATTGGAATTGGTTGAATCCTTTTTATGTGGCAGAATTTCTAAAACAAGGATATATAGCTGTTGCGCATCATCGTTCCTCTGATCCTGGATGGGCGCGTTTTGTTAAACATAAAGATGGTGTAAAGGTTAAACGTTTAGATTTTTTGGAGACAAAACTGGGAATATCTGATATAAATCATTTAGCTGTTGAGACATGTACCTCAGGCCCCTCTAAACTAGGTATAAAAAAATATGCTAACAGTACTATACCAGGGTATGATCCTATAAAACCTGATTTTGACTATGGTTTCTATCCTGAAGAGATACTCCCGGATCTCAATGTTTCGCCAAAGTTTGATCCAAGTTTTCATTATGAAGAGGTAAAACAAGTGTTATGGCTTTTCAAAAATTATGGAGTAGATGGACTATGTTTAGATGATACCGGCAGGCTCATAATGGGTATTGGAAAAGCTAGGTATGCTGATGACATCTGGCATAGTTTAATGCACCCTACTCTTCCAAGTGATCCTAAAAACCTATACGGTGTATGTCATGATAAAGTATACTGTGATCCACTCATGAAACTATTGAATGCAGATGAGGATAAATTCACTCTAAACTCTTATGCAAACATGATAAAACATATTAGATGGCAAATAAAATATGCTAACCCAGATGGGTTTTTGATGTCAGGGGACTACCTTGTTCCATCCGACGTTGGATGGAAATCTATTGTTGCAAGTGAGGATATATCCACAAGTGACCAGTTTGATATATGGAGATCATCGTTTGCGAGATGGGCATATAGAACATTTCAATGTGGTTATAG
The DNA here is from genome assembly GCA_021162485.1 of Thermoplasmata archaeon. Taxonomy (GTDB): domain Archaea; phylum Thermoplasmatota; class E2; order DHVEG-1; family B8-G13; genus B8-G13. The sequence continues at coordinate 1,111 of JAGGYP010000080.1, read as the reverse complement.
GCATCTAAGAACAGATCTTAGGCGAACCATGATGCCAGGTTTAGGTTCGCAATCTGTTATAGGTTTAAGTGTTAGACCAGATCTAACACTTGCAATAATGGTAGCCACAGGTTGGGCTAATAGAGTAAATGTTGAAATGGGAGATCCAGATAATTGTAGAATTTTAAGCTTGGATAAAGCATATTGGACAAACACAGAAAAACTACTTTACAATTATATTAGAATGAAAAAAGAGATCCCCTACTTATTTATGGAGGAAGCGCAACAGTTACTTTATCACAAAAAACTGAAGGATCCTACTGTAAATCTGCCTGGAGAGTATGAGTTTTTAGGTGGAGAAATATGCAAGAATAAATTTTTAGATAAACAAGATGTAGAAGAGCCATATACGATACTGTATACTATACCATGTGAATATGGAGAGAAATACAGGATACTTCACATAATGAATAGCAGAGTGGTGAGTCAGATATCTGATAACAATCTTATACCTGCTAATTACTATTTTAAGGTTCGCATACCTGATGGAGAGTTAGTTAAAAGCGTAAAAATTGTGTCCCCTGATTTCTACATGGGAAAAGTAGACCCAGATAGAGATGGAAGATCAGATAAATCATTTTATTCTGACGTTACTAAAAAAAGAGGAAATATCCACAAGGAGGGGTTTTACTGGGCTATAGAGGATAATTACGTAAAAATAAAGGTTCCATACGTAATTTCCTATTCAGGTGTTATCTTAGAGTTTAGCGATATTAGCGGAAACAGTAGTGATAAAACAGAATCTTATCTATTAGGCGAGAAGAAATTTTGCATCACAAAAACTCAGATAGAAAGTTTTAAATAAAATTTAAAACTATTATATAAAATATGAAATATTTAAAATTGTTTACAATAATAATTATCACTATATTTTTATCGAGCTCAATTGTTTCGGCATTATCAATTCAACAAAAAGTATTAAACAAAAAAAATATAGTCAAGGCGCATATTAATACAATAAATACTGACAAAAATGCAGATATCCTCTACCCTCTATGTTCTTACCCTGTGATAGTTGAAAGGGGAAAAAATTTCACTATTAAATTTAAAGTCGATATAATCGATAAAATCT
>JAGGYP010000059.1 GCA_021162485.1 Thermoplasmata archaeon | reverse complement strand
TTCAATCACCTTATAAATCCTGCAAAGAGTATGCTGTTCCACTCCATGCTTATTTTTTTCAGACGTGATTCATGCTTCATTGCATTTCTCGTTGGTTTAATTATATATGTTCTGATATTCTTTCTATCATTTTTTGATGATATAGCTGTCCTTCTCCAGCGATTATTCTCTCCATGTTTTTCTCTAAGAAGTATAAGGTCTCATTTGAAAACAGCTTAAAAAGTTTACTATGATACTTTATCCACCCAAGGTTTAACCCCACATCAAAATTTAAAAGAAAAGCAATCGCAATATAATAAGATCATTTGCCCCCATTTTGGTATATAAATGAAAAAAACTGGTTATTTAAGCGCTATCCAAAGACGAGTGAATGCGGGTACCGGGATTCGAACCCGGGCTATTGGCTTGGGAAGCCAATGTCCTAACCACTAGACTACACCCGCAAATCACCTGCAATAAAAAATATGTTTTTGTTTTTAGTAATTTACTGTACAAACTATAATACCACAAACAAGATAATCAGGTCTTCCTTCTTCTGGAAAACAAAATTGCTATAATCACTGAGAGGCAGCATATGATTAATACCAAGCCTACTGTCAGGTAGACCCATCCTGTGATGTCATGTTTTGGAGGTCTAGGGTAAATCGCAAAATATTTTATTCCTTCCAGTGGGGTACTATGGTAATAAGCTCTATTTTCTAGATCTAATAAAGGTCCTGAAGAACTGTTGAAGTAAATTCTATTATTTAAAGGAATTGCAAATACAGCTTTGTAGATGCCAGGGGTTATTTGCTTTGTATCCCATCTAAAATATTGGGTAACTTTTGACGAAGCATTAACTGTCACATTGTAATAATTTGGCCACAGTGGCTTTAGCCACTGTGGCTTATAATAAACATGAGGAGGATAAATTTTTTTATTGTTTGAATCATAGATGTACATCCTGAATAGAGGTTTTGAAGGCATATACCAGGTGAGTTTAAGCGTAACATTATTATATACGTCATTATTTATAAGAGAGACCGTAAAATTTATTTCTTCACCGAGCATATAAACTTCTCTGTCTGTTTTCACATCTACATATAGAGAAGAAGGTATTTCTTCGGCTTTTCCAATAAATTGAAATGAAATAGAAATGGCGAGGACTAACAATAGATAAACTAGGATTTTATCTCTCTTAAACATGTAATAATTTCACCTCTAAATAAAAGATTATCCAGTGTAGAAAGATTGAATCCAATTTGGTCTCTCTGGCGGATTTGCCTGTAGCATTTCCTTCCATTTCTCATCTGTCAATCTATCATTCATTGGATGCTTAAACTCGTAATAGCTGAACACAGGACCTGCACCAATTATTACCCTACCATCAGGAACCATATACGCTACTAGTATCAGGTCTACATACCCGACTCCTTCCTCCAGGCATTTCCCAGTGTTTGTATCTGTGTGCACATCAGCAACAATTGTAGTTTCTTTTCCTCTCTCCATGACACCTGTAACGATAGCATCTAGGTTTTCACCAAAGTTTCTTATAAACTCGTAATCATTTTCGTCTAACTCCTTGTTCTCCAGCTCATCTTTTGATATGTTAAGTAATCTCTCAATGATGTTTTCCAAGTTTTGTAATCGACTTAGCTCTGTCTTGTTTAAGACATCAAGGCTGGATAAACCATTTTTTGTCATCCTAGTAAGCGCTAATATTCTGGAGTAGAACTCTGGAACAGGTTCAACATAGCCAACAACTGGTTTCGGCGGAGGCTCATAGCCCATTCTCACTGGGGTGTAACTCTGTTTAGCATATAGTATAGTATCATGTCTCAACTCCGCCCAGGATGCTAGAGCAGTTTGAAGCTCCTTATCCAACCATGCTTTTGTCTGCATAAACACGGGGTAACTCTGGTTGAACTCTTTCAGCAAAGATTTTAGAGTGTAAACCCAGCTGAAATAAAGGTTTCGATTCCATTCCGTAACATTCAAGCTAGAAAAGTTTTCTGATAGATTATTCAACTGTTCATAATAATGCCCATACTCTGCGTCACCATCGTTTTCCAGGATCTCAAGAGCTCTTTTTGAACCAAGAACAGCCATGACATCAAGACCACGTGGAAAACACCTAGCAGGTCCACCATTTGTGAGCTCCAATGTAAAAGGTTTATCGTCACCCAGGTAGGGGTCAACTGCTGGGAAAACAAGTTGTTGAAAAATATAAGAGTCTGGAATGAAACGTTGACCCATGAAACGCATACCCTTGGTCTTTTCTAAAATCTTATTGAGATCATCAACAGTTGCAGTCGGTGGCAACTCACACTTTCCAGTACCACCATATATCTTAGGATTTCTCAATTTTGCTAATTCCAGTTTCAAATCAAACAGTTTTGTATCATTAGATAACTCTGTTAGGTTAAATTTCAGCCCAAATACTTCTCCTATACAATCCAAGTACTCATATGGTGTTAGATCATCTGCTGCACCTACGAAGAACGATGTAACAGAATAAATTCTATTCCACAGCTCCTCTGCAGATTTTCCATCTATCGTTATATTCGTTAACTCAGTAGAAATTAAAGATGCTTGAATAGTTGCAATTTTCGCATCATGCTCAGAGATTAGGAAATCACAGCTAGGACAATATGGTTCTCCACCTTTCAAAAGAAAAGCCATGCGGCCATACCACATCATCGCCTTAAAATATCTCCTCAATTTTTCTGACCTAGTATAATGCCCCCTAGGTATGTACTGAGAATAATCCTCATTATAATGAAAAATTGAGCTATATTCAAAACCAGCATGCTTTTCTATGGCATCTATTTCATCATTCACTTCCTCTTCAACATAATCAGGAATTGTAAACTCCACAGTGGGGATATCCTCAGATCCATTATAATCCTCAGTGGGTGTTTGCAATAGTTTTAATGCCACACCAAAATATGCAACATTTTTCCTAGCTGCCTCCTTCAAATCAGGATCTTCGAAGGTTTGATAATCTGCCTTGGCATTATCAAAAAACGCTTTGCTCAGTTTAAGCAACATATCAAAAAATTCTCTCTCTTCAACCGCTTTTAATATCTCATCAAACTGTATATGATAAAGATGCAATAGTGTGTCAGATGTCACAAAAACAGGTATACCATATCTTTGCATATCCTTATAAGGCTCTATTATATCATCAACATAACCATAATCTATAACCACAAAACCATTTTTTTCTAGTAGTTTTTCTTGCGCATTTGTTAGATAAAAAGTGTTTGTGATATTGTCTATGTTCACTACATCACTCAGATTCAAGGGAAGATGATACAGTGAAACATTTGAACTTATTGACAATCCTTTTAACTCATAATATGATGCTATAGCATATTTTGGATTGTTACTATAAGAAGCATTTACTGGAGGAATTATTATTACTCCGCCTCCAAAAACAGGTAAATTTCCTCCCATATTCCCTTCTTGATGGATACAACCACCTAGCGAGATACCAACCAAGGTTACTACTAAAAATATTATCAATATTTTCTCCCTCATGTACATAGACATCCTATAGCATATGAGAGAGACTCATATTATATTTTTCGTAACTACACAGCTTTCTTGGCAAGTATATCCCTCAACGGGATATACGCTAACAAAATAGCAATATAAACCCAAACAATAAAACCAGGTAACATTGGAGGAGTGTTGAACATCGCAAGATTTATCCCAGATATTATTAGAACTGCTACAATAACACCTGTTAAAGCTTCTCCTGCTATTAACCCTGCTGTTAATAACAAACCCGTTCTAATAGCTTTTTCTTTTGGTTCCAATGTAGTTTTTTTAATAGCAAGCTCCCAATCACTTATCTCCTCCTCATTACTATTTCCATATTTTTTCTTTAAAAAACGATCCGTGATATATCTTATACATCCACCTACAAATATTGGCACAGAAAGTGTAAAAGGAAGATAAATTCCTATGGCAACTGGCAGAACTGGTAGATTAAGCAGTATCAACACTAGGGCGAGTATTGCACCAGCTAGAACATATGGCCATAGCATTTGCCCACCAAGTATTCCTCTCACAATGCCAGCCATCAAATAGGCCTGAGGAGCTGGTAACGATCTACTTCCTATTTCAAACGCTTGATGTAACACCCCTATTATAACCCCAATTACTGCAGATATTGCTATCACACCAAAAGTCATAGCAATCTGCAATCTTTTTGGTGTCGCACCAATCATATGACCAGATGCCATTGTCTGTAGCAAATCCCCAGATATAGAGCCACCTATACATATTACTGCTGAGATAAAAATCACAATAGCCATACCAGCATCGCCTGTTGCACCGAAACCAAACATGATCAAGCTGACAATCAAAAGCACTGCAACAGTAACACCAGATATTGGACAGTTAGATGAACCAACCAGACCAGTTAGATAACCAGCTAGTGCACTGGCTATAAAAGCAAATACTACTGTTATAACAGCCATCAACAGTGATAATCCAATTGTATTGGATAACCAGATATAGAGAAGAAAAATAGGAATAACCATCAAAACAATCAATGTAAATATAAGTTTGTAACTCAAATCCTGCTCAGTTCTCTTTTTATTTTCTACAGTATCTCCTCTTAACCCGATAATAGCCTCCTTTACACTATCAACAAGATTGTTTCTTATAGACCATATAGCCCAAAGCCCACCAACTAGCATTGCTCCAACGCCAATGTATCTAACTTGTTCACCCCAAACAGTATAAAAACCACCGAGATGTGGGCCTAGTGCAGCGTATTCTTCTATTGGGGGTGGTAGACCACCAACCAGCACTATGAGAGGCACTATTATAGCCCAACCTATGAGACCACCAACGAGGACAAATGATGAAATTTCAGGACCAATTATCCATCCAACGGCAAGAAGAGCAGGTGAAGTTGTAACACCACCATATATCCAACCCTCTCTTATTCTTCCACCTATAAGATACCTTCCAATATTTCCAATATACTCTATAGTTCCACTAAATATTCTCAATGCCACCTCTCCAAATTTATAAACCGATGCCAATATTGCGCCCACAAGAAGCCATACTGCATTAGCCCCCTCTTTTTCTCTATTTTTTGATATTTTCTCCCCTCCAACTGTAGAGGTTAACACCGCAGCAACCGCTATCCCCTCAGGAAATGGGAGATCTGTTTTTACCACGAGCGCCTTTCTCAGTGGAACCATCCATAACACGCCAAGAATTCCACCAAGCAATGCTATAAGAGTTGTTTGCAAATAATTTATCTCTGTCCATACCCTCAAAATAACAAGTGCAGGTATTGTGAATATAGCCCCAGCAGCTATGCATTCACCAGCAGATGCCCCCATAGTAGCAATATTTACCTCAAGAATCGTTCCTTTGAATGGCCGAAGAAAAGCTAAAGCCATAACAGCTCCTGGAATAATTGCAGAGACAGTCATACCAGCATACAGACCAAGATAGGCATTAGCTGCGCCTAATACAATTGCAAGGAAAACACCAATTAATACAGCTCTAACTGTTAGCTCTGGTATATATTTCTCTGGGGGTATAAATGGTTTAAAATGTTCTCTTGAAATCATCCCAACTACAGATATTAATATGAATATCTCTTTATAAAAATATTTTCATTTTCTTAAACAATTACTAGCTTACAAACGAATCTTCTACAAATGGTGCAGATTTTTGGAAATAAGTAAGATCTATATGACTCCAATCATCGTAATCATGCTCTCCATGAGTACCATCAGAGTAATCTAACACCATCCAGGCATATGATGGCTTTAATATACCTTTCAATGGCCCACCGCCGTTGCCATAGTTCATACAGCTAACATAGTTTGCCCAATACTCTATAGCATGGTTTCTAGCTTTCATTTTTTCTATAAAACTCATGTTATCTGGTAATCTCCCAGGTACCATGGAAATATTGTCTATTCCTCCGCAGTACCATGGGGCAGGCATGAGCCCAAGTGAATGTCCAAGTTCATGCATAAACAAGCTAGCCATCCATATGTAGAATGTTCTTGGATTAAACCTATATCTTGGATAGGGCATAAATACTTGTGAAAAAACCTCTTTTGAACCAGAGATGGTAAAAGCATCGTATCTATTCCCATAGCTTTGTGGATGACAGAAACCACTTGCATATG
>JAGGYP010000095.1 GCA_021162485.1 Thermoplasmata archaeon | reverse complement strand
GTTTATCTGGTATTAAAAATCCTTTTTTCCGCTCCCAATCCGCGACAAATCTTTCTAATGCCCCTATCGCTACTGGTTCTCCTATTTTATTTAATGTACAAGCACCTTCACATTGGTTCTCATAGGGACAGACTCTACCAGTGACCGCGGGTAGGATATTTTTTTCCTTGATAATAGCTATTGCCTCTTCAAATTTTCCTTCCTTGATCTTTTTTATGAACTTTGGAATATCTACCCCAACTGGGCAACCTTTGCTGCAAGGTTTATTTTTACACTGAAGGCACCTTTCTGCCTCCTTGATAGCAGTTTCTTCATCATAGCCCAAGGGAACCTCTTCAAAATTGTGTATTCTTTCTCTGGGTGGCTGTTCAGGCATCTTGTGTTTTGTTTTTTTAATACTCATGGTCGTCTCCCTGCCAGTGCTTTCTCAGGAACAATTTTAATGAGAGCCCCTCTTCCTCTAGGAATCTTTTGTTTCTAATCAGTAGGTTATCAAAATCTACTTTATGACCATCAAATTCTGGCCCATCTACACATGCAAATTTTGTTTCTCCTCCAACAGTTACTCTGCAACTACCACACATTCCCGTGCCATCTACCATAATAGGGTTAAGACTTACTAGGGTTTTTATTCCATATGGTTTGGTTAGTTCACTAACTGCCTTCATCATTATCACAGGTCCTACTGCCATCACCAGGTCTATTTTTATTTGTTTATCAATAAGTTCTTGGAGAGCATCTGTTACTAATCCCTTTTTACCTTTGCTACCATCATCTGTTGTTATATAAAATTCGTCACAATATTCTTTTATTTCGTTTTCTAATATAAGCAAGTCTTTGGTTCTTGCACCCAAGATAGATATTACCTTATTTCCTTTTTCTTTTAATGCTCTAACAATAGGATAAAGCGATGCGATTCCTACGCCTCCTCCTATGCATACAACGGTTCCATATTTTTTAATTGCCGAGGGTTTTCCCAAGGGGCCTGAAAAAGTGGCTAAAGTATCGCCTTCATTCAGCATACCCAGCTGTTTTGTGGTCTTTCCTATTTCAAGAAATATGATTCTAACTGTTCCTTTTTTCCTATCAAAATCTGCTATAGTTAAAGGGATTCTTTCTCCTTTTTCATCTATTTTGACTATTACAAACTGCCCTGGCTTAGCTTCCCTGGCAACAAGAGGGGCCTCTACTTTTATCTCCTTGATATTTTCATACAACTTTCTTTTCTTTACTATTTTATACATGTTTTTTCACTTTTGTAGTACTTTCTAAGGTTTGATTTATGTTAAAAATTTAAATTATACTATTCCCTGGTCTATCATGGCATCTGCTACTCTAACAAAACCCGCAATGTTTGCACCTTTGACATAGTTAACAAAGTCTCCCTCTTTACCATACTTTACACATGATTTGTGAATATTCTGCATAATGTTTCTGAGTTTTTCCTCCACTTCTTCTCTGCTCCAATAGAGATGTAGACTATTTTGTGTCATCTCCAAGCCACTTACTGCTACTCCTCCTGCATTGGCTGCTTTACCTGGTCCAAACAATATCTTCGCTTCTAGAAAAACTTCTAAGGCCTCTAATGTCGTAGGCATATTTGCTCCTTCACAAACACATTTACAACCATTACTAACAAGGTTTTCCGCATCTTTTTTCTCTATTTCATTCTGTGTTGCACATGGGAAAGCTATGTCACATTTTATGTTCCAAGGTTTTCCTTTCTCTACATACTCACAACCGTATTTCTCAGCGTACTCTTTTATTCTACCTCTTTTTACATTTTTTAAATCCTTTACAAATTCTAGTTTTTCCTTATCAATTCCATCTGGATCATATATCACACCAGAAGAATCAGATAAGGTGACTACCTTACCACCGAACTGTAAAACCTTTTCAACAGTATGCTGTGCGACATTTCCAGATCCTGATACAACACAAACCTTGCCCTTTATGCTTTCTCTTCTGGTTTTTAGCATTTCCTCTGCAAAATAAACACAACCATATCCTGTTGCCTCTGGTCTTATCAACGAGCCGCCCCAGTTAAAACCCTTTCCTGTCAAGGCTCCTGTGAACTCGTTTTTGAGTTTCTTGTACTGCCCAAATAGATATCCTATTTCCCTCGCGCCTACTCCTATATCTCCAGCTGGTACATCTGTATTGGGTCCTATGTGTCTATATAGTTCATTCATGAAGCTTTGGCAAAACCGCATAACTTCATTATCTGTTTTACCTTTTGGATCAAAATCTGCGCCTCCTTTACCCCCACCTAATGGTAGTCCTGTGAGGCTGTTTTTAAATATCTGCTCAAAAGCTAAAAATTTCAATATACTTAGATTTACCGTTGGATGGAATCTTAATCCTCCTTTATATGGCCCCAATGCGCTGTTCATTTCTACTCTGTATCCTCTATTTATATGGATTTCCCCATTGTCATCCACCCAAGGGACTCTAAAAATTATGATGCGCTCTGGCTCTACTATCCTTTCTAAAATTTTATATTTTTGATATTTTTCATTTTTCCTTACAAAAGGCATAACAGTTTCTATAAACTCTCTAACGGCCTGATGAAATTCTTTCTCCCCTGGGTTTTTTTCTTCTATTTTTTCCATGAATGCTTCGACTGTTTTTTCCATTACCTATTATCCTCCCTTCTGTTGGTGGAAAACGTATCAGCAAAGGATATTAAAAGTTTACTCTACTAACCATCTCTCCATTTTTTCTTTCAATTAAAAAAACAATCAAATCTTAAATAGAAATAGAGCATATATTGTATGCTGTTTTTGGATGTTTTTGAAAAGAGGAGAAGATGTTTATGGAATTTAACATTGAATCTAAAGAAGATGTAATAGGTATAGTAAAAAAGGAAAAAGTGCTTTTTATACGATTACAATTTGTCGACATCCTGGGCATGCCTAAAAACATTGTTATACCATCAGATAGAATTGAAGATGCTCTAGATGACGGCATAGCATTTGATGGTTCCTCAATAGCTGGATATGCAACTATAGAGGAATCTGATATGATTGCTAAACCTGATCCTTTTAGTTTCGTTATATTGCCCGAGGTTATAGAAAAGAGAAAAACTGCTAAAATGATTTGTGACATATTTGGATCCAGCAACAGAAGATTTCCAGGTGATACAAAATATGTTCTAGAGAGAATAATGGATAAAGCTAAAAAAATGGGGTACATCTACAATGTAGGACCAGAATGCGAGTTTTTCTTATTTAAAAGAGAAGATGATAGACTTACGACGATTCCTCATGATACAGCAGGATATTTTGACTTATCTCACAGGGATCTAGCAGAAGGTGTAAGAGCAGATGTCTCATTGGCATTAAACCAACTTGGGATTGACACCTATACATCACATCATGAGGTATCAAACGGACAACATGAGATAAACTTTAGGTACGCGGATGCTTTAACAACAGCAGATAGGGTTATAACATTGAAATATGTAACAAAGGTAATTGCAGCAAAACATAGTCTCCATGCCTCCTTTATGCCCAAACCAATTTATGGTATAAACGGCTCTGGCATGCATACTCATCAATCTCTAATCACATTAGATGGAAAAAACGCGTTTTATGATCCTGAAGACAAACATCAACTAAGCGATATCGCTAGATATTTTATAGGCGGTCTGCTAAAATATATAAAAGAGATTTGTGCCCTTTTGAATCCGACTGTGAACTCTTTCAAGAGATTGGTACCAGGTTTTGAGGCGCCAACCTATATCTCTTGGGCATATAGAAACAGAAGCGCATTAATTAGAATTCCTTCAAAGAGAGGCATGGCTACCAGATGCGAGTTAAGAAACCCAGATCCATCAGGTAATCCTTATCTACAATTTGCAGCCATGTTAGCAGCAGGATTAAAGGGTATCGAGGAGAAGATTGCGCCACCAGATCCAGTAGAGCAAAACATCTATGAATTACCAGATAAGGAGAGAGAAAAGAGAGGTATAGATGAACTACCTTCAAATCTTGGGCATGCATTATCTTATATGGAGAAAAGCGATTTGGTTAAAGAGTTGCTCGGGGGCCATATTTTTAAAAACTTTTTACATGTAAAAAGAAAAGAATGGGAGGAATATAGAACACAGGTTACCCCTTGGGAAATAGAAAAGTATCTTCCTGTACTCTAGAGAATATTAATATTTATATACTATTTTTTTATTTTAATTATTTGATGATGAGTATAAGATTTAAGATTTTTTTATCAACAAGTCTCCTTGCTTTACTTTTTCTAACCTCAGTTACTGTCTCTGGTGTTAACTGGTTTGGCGAGTGTAAGGATATTGTTGCTGTTGGGGATGCAACCGCAGGAAATTATAATCTTTTACTGAAAGTAAGAGATCCAAGCAGACCAGGATTGCAAACACTTTGCATAGTAAACAAAGGATACGAATATGATTATCATTCTCCCTCTATGTTTGGTAGAAAAATGCATTTCATGGTTGAGAGAAAGTTTATTGGTGTTGTCACCAAGGGTGATACGCCACCAAATATTGTTAAACCAGGCATGGCTTTTAGTGACGCTGGTATAGCCTATGGAGATGCTGACTCTCCAATTGGATGGACAAGATTAAATAAAAATGCATGGGATGATTTTGATTGGATAAGATATGCATGTCAAACAGCTGAAAATGAAGATAAGGCAGTTTCTTTGCTTACAGAGGATGTTGTCAAAAAAATGCATGCCCCAGGAGTTGCTGAAAACTTGTTTGTAGTTGGCCCAAGAAAAGCGTTTCTGATAGAAGCTGATGCTTATCATTACAAAGTAAAAGAGATAAAAGATGTCTTGGTCGTGTCAAACTACCCTAAAGAGCTATGGAGAAACAGACCTCTAAGGAAACTGTTTATTTCTTCTTCTTTTGATAAAAATGTAGAGAGAGTTGTTCGCAAGGGGTCTATAGTTAGGTTGGGTTCATTTTTTGGAGTAAAAATAGTGGATGTAAACAAAGATAGTATTACAGTAAAAAGGTTTCCTTTTGGGGAAAAAACTATGTTAGGTGAGGGAGAGGAAAAAACTGTTGATTATTTCAGGGTAAAATTGATAGATAGCAATGGTAAAACAGCGAGGATTAGTGTTTGTTATAAATACTATGCATGGGAGCAAAAAATGATGAACTACATATTATCAAAATATGGAAGTATTGATGTTGGAGATATGATGAACTGGTCTAGGATACATAGCGATGATTTAGAAGGGCTAAGAGGCATGTGCGAAGGTGGTTATGAGGCATCTATGATATATAAAATACCAGATGAAAACTATGATATTTTTAGTATTGGATGGTTCGCACCTAACCAGTGTTCCTCTATCTTTGTGCCCATTCATGTCTGTGTTAATAACATATACGAGCCATATCAATCTGGAGAGGCAGCACGAATTTCATCTGAGCTTTTGAAAGAATATGGGCATAAAACCTTAACACCTGTTTTTAAAAAAGTAGAGGATGTTTTTTTAAATGAGAACGAGGAAGTAGAGGAAATTGTAAAGGATTTGATAAAAAATAAAACAAAGCTCGCCGAAATATTTACAATCTCTGATACAGAAATGCAAAAACAAGCTTTTATCTCACTATCTCTATGGCTTGATCTGGCTAAAATGAAAAACATTTATTCCTCTTCTAAAATCGCCAGCATATGGGGTAAAAATTATTCTACCACTCTACAAAACATTAGACATGTTTTTGATGAAATAGAAGACCCATTAAAAGAAAAAGTAATAGAGCTGGCTTTAAGTATTGGTAAAAGCAGAGAAAAACTATCTGCTCTTATCTTCGGTAAAAACTTATCAAAATATTATAATTATGCAAAATCTTCTTTCAAAAATAAGGATTATGAAAAAGGCTTTGAACATCTGGAAAACATTTTAGAGAACTGGGATCAAAAAGTGCTTGGTGAAACAAAAACCAACAGTGTTGAAAAAGAGAGGGAGATAAATTATTTGATTCTCTTCACATCCATATCAGTTGGTCTGTTAGTCTTGATTCTATTCTTGGTTGTTATAAAAAGAAGGTTAATATCCTAAAGAGTAAAAGTTAACATAGTAAAGTTTATAAACTATTTGTTTTAATATTCTCTGAGGGAGAGATATGGGTTTTGAGATGCGTGTTGTGAGTAATGTTCCTCTGACTGGTGATGATGATTTAGAAAGAGTTACAAAGAAATTTTTAGAACAAATTGGTTACATATCCAAAGGAGCTGCCCCAGAAATACCCTATAGGCTTTTCTTTGATTTTTTCTTAAAATACCCGAATAAAGCTTGGGTAATAGATGAGATTGCTCAAACACTAAAAGCCTCTAGACCAACTGTTTATAGACATCTTAACAAATTAAAAGGACTTGATATACTAGAGGATGTGCAGGTAGTGGATGAAGAAACAGGGCAAAGTAAAAAGGCATATAAACTTAGATACGGTGATCTTGGTAAAGCTTGGAATTTTGTTGAGGCACACTTAAAAGTAGCAATTGAAAATTATGGGAAAACAGTTGAACACATACAAAACCTTCTTAACAAACAAAAAAGAGGAGTGGAATAGTAAGTGAAAAAAGAATCATTTCATCTAACTAAAGGCTCCCTATATGAAATATTGTCTCTAGGTGAAAGGGACAGTTTGCTTAAAACAAGGGGTACTTTCGAAGGTTTTGCATCACTGGGAATTGAGGATATAGGGTTATGTATAAAAATGGATAAAAAACATGGCAAACTAGCTGGCAAATTAAGGATTATACCGCTCAATGTCGTATTGGCTATAGATGTAATATCTGCAGCTCCACAAAAAAACGAAGAAAAGAAAGATACCACAGAATACGTATAATTTATTTTTTATTTTTTATTTTTTAGATAATTATTTATATGTGTTTGTGTAATTTGTTACTAAAATCATGAAAAACAAGAGAATGCCATTAATTGAATTAAGAAACGTTAGCAAAATATACACACAGTATGGAACAGAAATCGTCGCCTTAAACAATGTTTCTCTAAAAGTCTTACCTGGTGAGTTTGTTTCCATAGTTGGCCCCTCTGGCAGTGGTAAGTCTACATTGTTGCACTGCATGGGGCTTTTAGACAGGCCTACCAAAGGGAAAGTGTTTGTAGAGGGCAGAGACACCTCAAAAATAACAGGAAAAGAAATAGCAACTTTGCGAGGTAAAAAAATCGGCTTTGTTTTCCAAAATTACAATCTCATACCAAGGTTAACGGTTTTAGATAATGTTATACTGCCTGGCTTAATAATTGGAAAAGACGAAGCAAAATTAACTAGTAAAGCCTTAGAGTTATTGGAAGAGGTTGGTATAAAACACAGAGCGGATCACAAAGGCGTTCATCTTTCTGGTGGTGAGCAACAAAGGGTTGCTATAGCTAGAGCGTTGATAAACGATCCTATAGTTATAATTGCTGACGAGCCAACAGGGGCTTTAGATTCAGAAAGTAGCAGCGAGATAATGGAACTGCTTGCTAAACTCAATAAGGATAGAAAGGTCACTATTGTTTTTGTTTCTCATGATTTGGATATAGCGAGATATGGTAGAAGGAATATTCTGCTTAAAGATGGAAAAATCATAAAAGACAGTAAAGAAAGCAGATTAGAAGAAATCCTTAAAGAGGCTAGTAAAACAAGTAAAGAGGTATGGAGGTAAAATGAGTATCAGCAGAAGTTTTGCATGGGGAGAAATAAAGGAACATAAGTTCATCTACGCGATCATAATAGTAGTTATTGGTCTAACTATGACCTCTTTTATCCTAGAAAATGCTTATTTGAATTACATGATGCAAGTAGTAAATGATACTACAAAAATACTCACTGCAGATGCTGCTATAACTAGCCCTGAATGCAATATAAGAGATTTATATGGAACACAACCAACTATAGAAAACGCTAGAGAGATTGCTAACAGGATAGAAAAAGCTTTACCTGAGTATAAAACTGCAATAAGAGTAACAGCACAGGCAACATATGGTGCAGGGGCCTCTGGTGAAGCTGTAGATGGCTGTACAATACAAGGAATCAACCCAGAAGAAGATGAAAAGGTTACAAATATAAAAAACAAAATTGTTGAGGGCAGATTTTTTGAAAAAGATGACCCTATTTTAAGGGGGCACACACCATTATATATAGAGGTAAAAGGACCTGGTAATTTACCTGATTTTACTTATGGCTCTGGTCAACGCCTGTTAAAATATGACAAACCATATCCAATAATAGTGGGGGCAACTGCTGCAAAAATTCATCCATCCATTATAAAAGTGGGAAATGTCCTCAACATTATTATAAGTACATCTGGCAGGGGAACAAAATATGCTACTGTTACTGTGAAGATTATCGGCCTCTACGAAAGTGGCACACCTACTTTAGATGCAATGATATGGTTTATGCATGCAGATTCCTTGAGAGAAATAAAAGGATATGGAGAGATTAAAGGCAACGAGTGGCATATTCCTGGTGTTGGAACGTTCAGAGGTTTTTGTCCTATAGAGGTTGATCGAAACATAGGCGATACAATTTTAGTCAAGGGCCCGGAACCCCTACATCAGTTAGACCCAATAGGCCAGGCAGAACAGTTAAAAAATGCTTTAGAGTCGATCGTTCCTGGCATGAAAATATTCTCATGGCATGATTTGTTGGTGTATGCCGCTGGTTCAATGCAAGATGTTGTGACTATAATGCTATGGGGTAGTATGGCTGTTACTCTTCTCCTTTGCGGCGCAGCTATAAAATATGTTATGGATTCTATAGTAATTCGGAAGACAAGAGAGATTGGTTCGCTTAAGGCTTTTGGGGCAAGAGATAGAACCATATTTAAAATATTTTTGTATCAAGGTCTTTTTATAGGCTCCCTTGCTGGGATTCTAGGCATACTAATATCGGTACTAGTGATGAATATTATAAACTGGTATGGAGTAAGTGTTCAGTTTATTGCTGGAACGCAGCTTGACATCGGATTTGTCGTGAATTGGCTTACTATAGTAATTGCACTGGTTTTGCCTGTCTTGCTTTCTATATTGGCCGCCTCAATGCCTGCAAAAAGAGCGTCTATGTTGCCTCCTGTAGAGGCGTTAAGAAAAGGAGAGATGGCATTGTAAACTGCTATATTAATCTTGCCTGGCCTCTTTTTTTGTAACCAACAATATAGTTTAAAACATCATCTTTCTCTTCTTTTAATATTTTAAATATTTCATCTTTAGAGATTGCTGTTTGGATTTCTCTTGTCCGCCCATATCTCCCTTTGGAAATGGTTCTCGCATTAATTATCCCCAGCATGTCCAACTCAGAAATTAGATCAGCTATTCTTCTCTGTGTCAAGCTCTCCACTCTTGCTTTTTTACAAAGTTCTCTATACGTATCAAAAACTTCTCCTGTTGTTAGCATGGATGGTAAACCTGTTTTTTTATGCTCCTCCTCACCAATAATTATCGACGCCAAGACAAGCTTAGAGTGAATAGGTAGTGTTCTGATTACTTCGGTCACCCTATCTATTTCTATCTTATTCTGCGCCATTCTAACATGTCTTTCTGTGATTTTCTTTGCCCCCTCTCTTTCTGCAAGCTCGGCAGAGATTCTAAGTAAATCCAATGCCCTCCTTGCATCTCCGTGTTCCTGTGCTGCTAATGCTGCACAAAGTGGTATAACCTCCTTCTTTAAAACATCTGGTTTTAACGCAAGCTCTGCCCTCTGTTTTAAAATATCTTGTAACTGTTCTGCATTATATGGATAAAAAACCATATTTTCCTCCCCCAGACTAGATTTCACCCTTGGATCTAGAAACTCTGTAAACTTTAGATCATTAGATATCCCTACAACTGAAACTCTAGCTTTTTCCAAATCAGAGTTTATTCTAGATAAATTATAAAGTGCCTCATCTCCTTTGAGCTTATCAACCTCATCTAAAATTATCACTGTTACACCGCCATCTTTATCCATCATTTGCTTAAGTTTGCTATACACTTCATCAGTCGGCCAACCTGTAAATGGAATACGATCCGCCCATTCTTGGATAAAATGATTTGCTATATTCTGTAAAACTCGATAATGTGTATCAACAACTTCACAATTTATATAAATAAAATGTACCTTTTTACCCATCTCCTTTCCCTTTTCAAGGAGTTCTCTGCCAACAAATTTAGATACTGCTGTTTTTCCAGTACCTGTTTTACCATATATAAAAACATTAGAAGGGGTTTCTCCTTTCAATGCTGGAGCTAAAATTGAGGCTAGATTGCTTATCTCTTTCTCCCTATGTGGGAGTATCTCTGGCATGTAAGTTGGTCTCATTACTTCTCTATTTATGAATAATGGCTCAGATTTTAATATCTCTTCGAATATATCTTTCTTCGTGTCAATGCCTCCTCCCGCAGAATCTGTAAACGTTTGGTTCCATAATAAACTTTATTATTTGATAAGACCAACCCCTTTATTTCATGTGGAAACCGAGAATAAGAATCAATAAGAATCAGAGGGTAATATAATATTAATTATTAATTTCAAAACATATTAACATTATATTATACCAACATAATATATCGTTTATATTATTTTTTAATCCTCTTTTTACTTATAAAAATATATTAAATTATCTAAGAAGAAAACAAAGATATAAAGATACAAGATATACTAAAAAAGCAGGAGAGTAAGTATCAATTCTCCACTAGAAGCAAAGGGGTCTCTCTCCAGACTAAAGTTAATTTTAATAGAGGTTGACCAGAATTTTTATGTTTTTAAGAGCTAATTATAACCACATCTTTTATGGATTTTATTGAATCAAATGGAAACACTAGGTATCCGTCCTCATTAATATGATAGAGTCTTAAATCAATATCCTCTGAAGGTTCTACCAATATTTCCAATAGTTTTCCTGTTTTTTCATCTACTGTTGAGTTTCTCAAGATTCCTAGATAGGTACCCTCTTCACTCATTACTGTTTTTCCCCTAAGCTCGTTTTCAAATACTTTCATACTACATCTTCCTCCTCAATATATTAATAATTATTAAATTTCACTTTATAAATCTTTATGAGTTTATAAGTATGTATTGTATATTACAGGTATTGAATTTCAGTTTCTTTTCGTCCCTTTCTTGCGATTCCACTGCCGAGCTCTTCAGATATTCTTTGGTAATACTTGATCATATCTGGTGTTAGAGATGCTCTTACACTCTTCATCGCTTCCATGAAGTGCTTTTTCTCAACATTTTTTGCCTCAATATTTTCTCGTAGAGCTAACATGCCCGCTTCTTTGCATAAAGCTTCTATATCTGCACCAGAGTAACCGTCTGTTAACTCTGCTAATTCCTTAAGATCTACATCTTTAGTAAGGGGCATATTCTTAGTATGGATTTTGAATATCTCCAGACGGGCTTTTTTATCTGGCGCTGGTATCAAAATCAGTCTATCAAATCTTCCTGGTCTTAGTAAGCCAGGGTCAAGTATGTCGGGTCTGTTTGTTGCACCTATTACCACTACTCCTTCCATGCTTTCTAGCCCATCTATGCTTGTTAAGAGTTGATTAACTATACTTTCCATTACATGGGAGTCGCCATACAAACCCCTTCTTGGGGCTATGGCATCTAACTCATCTAGGAACACAATTGAAGGGGCAGCTTGCCTAGCTTTTCTAAAGAGCTCTCTTACAGCTTTCTCAGATTCACCAACCCATTTGCTTAGCACTTCAGGGCCTTTTATAGAGAGGAAATTTGCATTTGACTCATTTGCAACAGCCTTGGCTAATAATGTTTTACCAG
>JAGGYP010000052.1 GCA_021162485.1 Thermoplasmata archaeon | reverse complement strand
ATTAGATACATCGGCGTTGGAGCAATGGTTGTCGGTGGTCTCTGGACCATATTTACTCTAAGATCGAACCTAGCAAGTGGAATAAAAGAAGCAATAGCAGGAATAAGAGGAGGAGAGATAGGAGAAAAGAAAAGAACACAGCAGGATCTAAGTTTTAAGCGTGTATTCTTGATCATAGGAGCATTAACTGTGCCGATATTCCTTGTTTATTATTGGATATCCAACATGCTTTTGTTATCCGGTTTCATGGCTGTTGTTGCAGTAATATTTGCTTTTATAGCCAGTGCAATAGCTGGTTACATGGCGGGTTTATTAGGTTCATCAAACAACCCAATATCCGGTGTAACAATATCTGTGCTGCTTTTTGTTAGCCTGCTATTATTAGCATTTGGCGTAACAGGTAGCCAAGGTATGGTAATAGCCATAGGTATAGCAGCAGTAATATGCTGCGCAGCAGCTATATCTGGAGATGTGCTGCAGTCTATGGCCTGTGGTCAAATGGTAGGTGCAACTCCAAGGAGACAGCAGATAATGGAAATATTTGGTGTTCTAGCAGCAGCACCAATCTTGGCGCTTGTAATATCAGTGCTAGATAAAGCCTATGGAGGAATAGGTAGTGAATCCATACCCGCCCCACAAGCATTTCTTATGGCAGGTATTGTTAAAGGTGTACTTGGTGGGCAAATGCTCTGGCCATATGTATTAGCTGGTGCCGTTCTTGCATTTGTTTTAATTCTCATAGGAATACCAGTTCTACCTGTAGCAATAGGAATCTACCTACCATTTGGTTTGACAACAACAATATTCGCCGGCGGAATAGTGAGATACTTCACAGACAAGGTCATAGCGAAAAAATATGGAACTGCGGAAGAAGAACAAATAAGTGACTGGGAGCTTGCTATAAAGAAAACAGGAGTTAAACCACAAGAAAAAGCAATAAGAACAGGTCTGCTGCTTAGTGCAGGATTAATAGCCGGGGAAGCACTAATGGGAGTAATCGTAGCAGCACTAATAGTAGGTGGAATAAATCTTGCAGTATTTACAGTAGAGCCACACTGGCCATCACTACTAGTATGGGGTTTTGTTGCACTCTTACTTGGTTATATCCCACTGAGGGAGATACTTGCTAAAAAAACAAAATAAGAAAATAACTGTAGAGGAGTTTCTCAACTTTAAACCAGTTAAAGAAAATTTTAAATGGTTTAAGACAGAAGAAAATCTAGTTAGAATAGTGGTACCAAAATTCAAAAGTAAACTGGGTAAGAAATTTTGTAAACTACTTGGCAAAGATGATACTTTTACAGCAAACCTTGACAAGATAGGGTCTGTGGTATGGGAAAACTGTGATGGGAGACATTCGGTAAAAGAGATTTTAGAAATTTTGGAAAAAGAATTTCCTGAAGAAGAAAATATGCTGAGTCGCCTTATATTTTTTCTCCAGCAAATGAAGAAATTAAAATACATTAATTATTAGCTTAATACAGCTTTTTTAACAACTAGTCTCCCATAATCTCTTTTCCATTCAATTTCTGTATCTTGTAAAGTTATTTTCTTCTTAAAAATCGGTCCATCTAAAACAAGTGTTTCATATTCCCCGCCTTCTCCAGCTATGTTTATCTTGTATTTTTTGTGCAAGGAAACTAAATCTTTAATACACTTTTTATCAATGGTCCTACCCAGCCATGATTTGTCTAAACCATTTGCTGAGACACTCACTATTATGATTTTAAAACCAGCATGTGTTTCTTCTTCTAGAAGCTGCCTTTGATTTTTATGCCATATTGGGGTAAACGATTTTATTCCTATTTTGTGGCATATTTTTTCTATCCTTGTTCTCTGGTATTCTGATGATATTGCACCGCTTATCACACCATCTATATTTAGGTTTTCTAAGATGCTTTTTAGGTCATCTAACTCCTTCTCCTTTTCACCCAATGTAGATTTAGAGACTATGGGGGTGTCTAAGGCTTTAGCTAGTAGTCCAGTTAGATGTATGTTCACCCCATGAAACATCCAAGAATCAATATTCTCAGGCATAAGAGAAACGAGATAGGATACATCCCAACCATATTGTTGTGCAACATATATTGAAAATATTGAGTCTTTTCCACCTGAGAACAATGCTGCAACTTTCATAACTATACACTATTGTAAAATGAAAAACGTTTTTAGTTTAAATAAGCATGTGTTTTTCACCTATAGGCTTGCTTTTTCTGTATCTTCTGACAAGACCACATGTAAAGGAGTATCTAGGTGTTTCATAGAACCCTGTTTATTGCAAAACTGCTTTAAGTTTATACTCTATTTTAATTTTTCAGTGAGTTCAAACATGAGAATAGGACTGATTAGTGGACACCAAATAGGGGAGTTAAAAAAAACTCAGATCATTGAGATAGAGACAGAATATGGCAAAGTCTTTGTTACTGCATCAAAGCTAGCTAAACATGAAGTATTCTCTATAGGGAGACATGGTAGGGAATCCAATATTCCTCCTCATAAAATAAATTATAAAGCAAATATTCAGGCATTGGTTGACTGCGGTGTTAAAAGGATAATAGCTTTAAATACTGTAGGATCTTTAAAAAACAGTATCAAACCTGGTGATATAGTTGTTCCTCATGATTTTATTGATTTTACTAAAAACAGGAGTTACACATTTTATGATGATAGAAGATTTCATATAGACATGAGCAATCCTTTTTGTCCAGAATTGAGAAACCTTATTTATGAGAATGCTAAAAAAATCAAAAAAACAGGGGTGCATGACAAGGGGGTTTATCTAGTAACGGAGGGTCCAAGGTTAGAGACCATTTCAGAGATAAGAATGTTCTCTAATTTTAGTGATATAGTTGGCATGACTTTGATTCCAGAGTTGGTGCTAGCCAGAGAAAAAGGCTTATGCTATGCATCTCTTTGTATAGTATCTAACATGGCTGCTGGGTTGCAAAGTGTGTTAAAGGCAGGTGATATAATAAAGATAAGCAAAGAAGAGGGAGATGTGGTGTCAAAAATAATAATTTCTACAATAGAGAGCATGGGCAGTAGAATAAAATGTAGTTGCAGAGACGTGATAAAAGGTGCAGAGATATGAAAAATAAGTACGAAATAATAGAGCATACGGCAGATGTTGGTATAAGAGCATGGGGGTCAACCCTTGCAGAATCATTTGAAAACGCTGCTAGGGGGATGTTCGCAATTATTACTAACAATTCTAAAATAGACAAAATAGGTGAATATAAAATAGTATTAAATGCTGACGATGCGGAGCAGTTGTTGGTTGATTGGTTATCTGAGCTTTTGTTTTTAAATAGCGCCAAAAATCTTGTATTTGGAGATTTCGAAGTTGAGCTAAGTGATAACTATAAACATTTACATGCTATAGTGGGTGGCGAGGAGTATAACAGAGAGAAACATGGTTATGGAGTAGAAATAAAAGCAATAACATATCATATGTTAAAAGTAGAAAAGAAACCACCATATACTGTAGAGGTTTTGTTTGACATCTAAGGAAACATTTATATGGGCAACGTCGAATTCATTTTAAAAACAATTGTTAAGTGATAAGATGAGTGAAGAGAAAATAACAAAGGATATGACCATAAGCGAGGTTCTCAATAAATACCCAGAAACAATTCTTGTTTTCTCGAAATTTAATATAGGTTGCGCGGGTTGCTTTGCAGCAGCATTTGAAAAGATAGAGGATATCGCCAGGGTTCATGGAACAGATTTGAACGAGTTACTTAAAGAGCTCAATGAAGTAATAAAGAAGAAAAAATAATTTTTTAACCATTTTGATATCAATTTGTTTAGGGTGAAATAATTTTGGAGAAGATTGTGACCTGCCCATATTGCTCTTTTAAATTTGACATTAGTTATGGTAGGACATTTGCCTGTAAGGGATGTCCTTCTTCGTTTTTAGGTGGATGCAATCTTGCTAAATGCCTACGATGCGGTAAAGAATTCAATCTAAATTTTTAGGTTTACCGAAATTTTTTTAAATGGTCAGTGGTTTTTAAAATAGCTTCGGGGGTCAAAAATGCCTAGGGTAATAGTTCCTCTGACTGAGTTAACAGGAGGAT
Organism: Thermoplasmata archaeon; assembly: GCA_021162485.1. Lineage (GTDB taxonomy): Archaea > Thermoplasmatota > E2 > DHVEG-1 > B8-G13 > B8-G13. The sequence continues at coordinate 2,857 of JAGGYP010000052.1, read as the reverse complement.
TGGAAGGAAGGATAGTTGAGCTTAAAGGAGGTTTTGGTTTTCAGAGAAAAGTTAGGGTAATGGGTTTTCGGGAAGGTAAAAAAGTTAGAGTGATATCGGTACAACCAGCTGGTGGGCCTTTAACTATAGAGATTGGAGGTAGCAGAATTACAATTGGTAGGGGCATGGCACAGAGAATTTTTGTAGAGGTAGAGCAATGAAAAAGATTATTTTAATGGGTAACCCTAATGTTGGTAAAAGCGTGGTATTTTCCAGACTCACAGGTGCCAATGTTATTGCATCAAATTATCCTGGTACAACAGTTGATTTTTCTAAAGGATATATGAGACTAGGGGGAGAAAAATATGAGATAATAGATGCCCCAGGTACGTATTCTCTCACACCCACAAACAAGGCTGAACAAGTGGCTTTAAAACTTTTCGAAGAGGGAGATATAATAATAAACGTAGTTAACGCTACAAATCTGGAGAGAAACCTCTACCTAACACTGGAGATACTGGAGAAAAAGAAACCAACAATTATTGCATTAAATCTATGGGATGAGGCAAAACATACTGGTATAAATATAGATGTTGAGAAACTGGAAAAAATCCTTGGAATACCTATAGTACCTACAACTGCTTTGACTGGAGAGGGTATAAAAGAGTTAATCTATAGAATAAAAGAAGCCAAAGCATCAAAGGTCAAACCAAGCAGCGAAAAAGAAAAATGGATAAAAATAGGAAAAATAATAAAATCTGTTGAACAAGTAGAACATAGACATCATACTATAAAAGAAACCATATCAGATGCCACTATAAAACCAGCCACAGGCATACCACTTGCTTTTGTTATAATAATAGCGAGTTTTTGGATTGTAAGATTCATTGGTGAAACCTTGGTTAACCTTATATTTGATCCAATTTTCCAAATTTATAAACCCATTGCATTGCAAATTAGTCATCTTCTTGGGCCAGGAGTATTGCATGACATAATTATAGGCAGATTAGTAAATGGCGACATTAGTTTCATGGAATCTATGGGTTTACTCACAACTGGAATATATGTGCCATTTGCAGCTGTTTTACCATATATAATTGCATTCTATCTAATATTATCTATACTAGAAGATTCAGGGTATCTGCCGAGGTTAGCAACACTTGTAGATAATGTATTCCATAAGCTTGGAATGCATGGTCATAGTATTGTAACAGTATTCCTTGGTTTAGGTTGTAACGTCCCAGGAGCATTGTCAACGAGAATACTAGAAACAAGGAAACAGCGTTTTATCTCTGCTACTCTTCTAGCCATCTCTGTACCATGTATGGCTCAGACTGCAATGGTCTTTGGCATATTGGGTAGGTACGGTTTTCAATATATATTGATAGTCTTCTTAACACTGTTGACCTTGTATTTGTTAATGGGTTTATTATTAAACAGAATTATTAAGGGTGAAAGCCCAGAAATATTTTTAGAAATCCCTCCATATAGAAGACCAAGTGTTTCGGCTACTTTGAAGAAGACATGGATGAGAATGAGATGGTTTTTGAAGGATGCCATACCCTGGCTCTTCCTTGGAGTTGTATTGGTTAACGTGTTATACTCAATTGGTTTCATTGATTGGATAGGAAACCTGTTTGCACCATTAATTGAGGGAGTACTTGGTTTGTCAAGAGGAGCAACTACAGCTTTACTAGTAGGCTTTCTAAGAAAAGATCTCGCAGTTGGAATGCTTCTCCCGTTAAACATGACACCATATCAACTGGTGATAGCTGCAACAATATTGACAATATACTTTCCATGCGTAGCAACTTTTACTGTTCTCCTAAAGGAACTTGGTCTAAAAGACATGATAAAATCAACCCTGATCATGATATTGACTGCTTTAACTGTTGGGGGAATATTGAGACTAATACTAATAGGACTGTGAAATTTTTATGGCAAGAGAAAAGGTTGAAGAATATATTGAAATCATCTACGAGTTAGAAAAAAATAATAAAATAGCAAACACTGGTAAAATCGCATCTAAACTTGAGATAAAACCAGGAAGTGTAACAGAGTTTTTGCAAAAACTGGAAAAAATGGGTCTAATAGAATATGAACCTTACTACGGCGTAAAATTGACATCCAAAGGAGAAAAATTGGCGAAGAATTTAGAGAGAAAACATAGAATTCTTGCTAAATTCTTCTTCGAAGTCCTTGGCGTAGACAAGGAAATTGCAGAAAGAGACGCATGTGAGATCGAACACCATGTTTCTAAAGAAACTATAGAGAAGCTGATAGAGTTTATAGAAAACATAAAAGGAAGAAAGAAATGAAAGGAAGCTATGTGTTAATCATAAATCTGCGAAAGGAAAAAGAAATTGAAATAGGGAGACTGGGGCGAATTTTATTCAACAAAGGTTACTATGCATATGTTGGATCCGGGCTAAACAATCTTGAAAAAAGAATAAACAGGCATCTCAGAAAAAATAAGAAGAAAAAATGGCATATTGATTACCTCCTTGAAGAGGGGAAAATAGAAGAAATACTTTATAGAGAAAGCGATAGAAAAGAAGAATGTAATATTGCAAGGATTTTGAATAAAAAGTTTAATTTTATCCTGGATTTTGGTTCATCAGATTGCAAATGCAAGAGTCACTTGTTTTTTAACCGTGAGAAATCAGATATAGTTGATTATCTGAAAGAACATGGTATGCAGTTTTTTAGAAAGACTTAAAACAATGTTTTAAATTAAAGCAGTCTAAGGGAGGCAAATGTTTTGCCTGAGTTGAAAAGAGAATTAGGTTTGAAAGAGGTAATTGCTACAGTAGTTACCTCTGTTATTGGTGGAGGTCTTTTTTTAACAACGGTGCAAATTCAGGATAAAGTTCCTATT
>JAGGYP010000040.1 GCA_021162485.1 Thermoplasmata archaeon | reverse complement strand
TCATATTCTAGTGCATCCCGACTTTCATTTTAAAATGCATTTTTTACTATTTAAAACTAACTTAGATATTTCAAAAGAAGAAAAATAGTAAGTTGATTTTTTGTGTTCAAAAATTTAAAAAAGCTTTTTATAAAGTTAGGATATAGTTTTAGAAGAGTAAAATAATCTGAAAAGGGGGGTCCATGAGGTAGTCTGGATATCCTACCGGCCTTCGGAGCCGGATACCGGGGTTCGAATCCCCGTGGGCCCGTAGCCTTTATAAGGAGAAAATCTGGTCAACAGGCTATAATTGGAAGCCATTTTGATATTTTTCAGAAAAGGTTTTTACTAATACTTTTTGCTTTTGCAAATTTTACTATATTGTTATTTTTTCTATATGCGAATTTTAACAAGTTAAATTTAAATAGCATTAATGATATAATGATATAAAGTGTCATGATATAAAGTATCATGATAAATTGTCACAAATATATGAGTGGAAGTGGTTGAAATGAAAAGAATAGTAAGTGGAGTATGTATTCTTCTTTTCTTTCTACTTATATCTCCCTCTATTGTTGGAATAAATATAGGAATAAAATCAACGGAGCTGATTATATATACTAAAACAGTGGAATTACAAAAAGAGGTAAGAAACGGACACATCTGGAGCGAAGATGCCACTATAAGCGTTGGTGATTTAGTAGAGTTTAGAATAAAAGCAAAAAACACAGGTTTTATCAATGTGGATAATGTAAAAATAGAAGATATATTGCCTTCTCAACTATTATATGTTTCATCTAATCCAGTTGCCCAGATAAGATCCAATGTAGTGAGTTGGATCACTAATTTCACAGGTGGGGAAACAAAATATTTTTATGTAACAGCAAGAGCTACCTCAACTTCCACAAGTTTTACTAACACAGTATACGCAAGATGGAATAACTATGTAATTGGGAGAGATACAGCAAATCTTACTATCAAATCATTTTCTAATCTAGATATTGACAGTGAAGCATCCACTGAAAAGCACAATCAAACAACCACCACCTCCACCGTTTCTTCTCAACAAAGGATAAAGGAAAACGATTCTGAAAATTTAACCAATAATGAAAACTCCATTAGCAATACAACACCTATTTTATCTTCCCAACAAAACAATAACGAAACACTAATGACTCCAGATAAATACTCTGATAAAAAAACAACGAATGATGAGAACAATCTTAATGCCAACGTTAGTGGTTTCTTTAATAATTCAAGTAGCTCAACTAATTCAGACAATTTATACAGAATTTGGACTGGAAAAAAAGATGAGGTGCTTTGGGCTGTTGATATATCTGCTCTTGCCAATAACAAAGATGAAATGAATAAAAGCTATGACAAACTAAGAGAGATATTTGAAAATTGCAGAACTCTAAAGTCATTTTATAATAGAATTAATGAAATCATAGAGGATGGAACATGGACTGTTGATTACAGAGGTTATAAACTATCTAAAATTGTTGATGTAGTGTATCAAAATAAGCACAACAAAAGAAAAACTACATTATGGTGTCATCAGCAAGCAATACTATTTGCAGCAGGTGTTAAAGCAATGTTCAGCCATTATGATGAAAAGGTGGGCGATTATGTTTTAGATGAAGGGCATGGTGATTTTAAATTTGAATTTTGGAGAGAATTTGACACACAACCGCCAGTATATCCTTGGCGTTCACATTATTTTACAGTAGTTGAAATGTGGGATGGAAAGCAAATAGAGAAAAAGAAAGTAGATACATGGAAGAATCTCTATGAGAAATGGGATAAAAATCGTGAACCAAGTTGTCTTGGAATTCAACCTGAAAGGAATTCGTTAATGTATACCATAACTGTAAATGTTAGTACTGATGATAGAAGTAACACTCTAGTAGAGAACAACTTGTGTAGTAATATTTCTGGAACAACTGGTCTTACTACATCAACCTACAGTTCCACCGAAGAAGAAAGAGGTAATGTCGAAGATAATACAGCATCTCTATTAAAGCCAGGTGATAATGTGTCTAATAATATCTCAAAAAATGAAAGTTCGATAAACAAAGATTCTAATTTCACTGTATCCATACCACCAAATATTAGTTTGAATATAAACCCCAGCTTACTGATATAGTTTATTTATCTAGCGATAAAATTAAAAATATGTGAAAAACCAGATGTTATCTCGTTAACTATATTCCTTGCAGCTGTTTCACCTATATTCTCTGCTGGTAATCCTCTTTCCCCCAAAATGGTGTTACCAAGAATTGTTTCTTCAGATTGAGACCATAATCAACATTGAAACAAGTTGATGTTTTTGATTTTTTATAAAACATTTTATAGCGACAAACATTTCTTATATTCTCTTTAATGAATAATGTTTTCGACGGGGAACTAATTCTAGAAGACGGAAGTAGATATAATGGAATACTTTTTGGGAGTAAAAGATGTGTATCTGGAGAGGTTGTGTTTAATACCGGTATGGTTGGATATCCTGAGACTTTAACAGATCCCTCCTATCCTGGTCAAATCTTAGTTTTGACATACCCATTAATTGGCAACTATGGTGTACCTAAAAAAAGCAAGGATTTATGGTTCCACTCCTTTGAATCTGATAAAATTCAAGTATCCGGTCTTATCATATCCTATCTTTCGCAACATGCATCTCATTGGAGTTCCTCCCTGCTTTTGGATGAATGGTTAAAAGAGGAAAATGTACCTGGACTAGCAGGTGTTGATACAAGAGCTTTAACAAAAAAACTCAGAGAAAAGGGAACCATGTTAGGGAAAATTGTTACATCTAACGATGACATCCATCTTTTTGACCCTAATAAACACAATCTAGTAAGCAAAGTTTCTATTAAAGAAAAAAGAAGATATGGCAACGGATCTAAAAAAGTAATACTTGTTGATTGTGGCTTAAAAAACAATATTCTACGTTCATTACTAGAAGGAGGGGTTTCCGTGATAAGGGTGCCTTGGGACTATGATTTTACAACAGAGGAGTATGACGGTGTTGTCATATCTAATGGGCCAGGTAATCCTGAATACTGTACTAGGACTATTAAAATTCTGAAAAAAGTTATTCAGCAAGAAAGACCTGTTTTTGGAATATGTCTTGGTAACCAGCTTCTTGCTTTGGCATTTGGGGGGAAAACATATAAAATGAGATATGGTCATCGTTCACAAAATCAACCATGTATTGATCTGTATAATAACAGATGTTATATCACGGCGCAAAACCATGGATATGCTGTGGATGAAAAATCTCTTCCTAGAAATGTTGAGACATGGTTTCAAAATTTAAATGATGGAACAAATGAGGGTATAACACATAAGAGTTTACCCATATTTGCAACTCAGTTCCATCCTGAAGATTATCCTGGTCCTAGGGATACAAGGTTTATTTTTGATGAATTTATAAAGGAGTTGTAAAACAATGGGAGGATCAACTAACGGGAGAAAAAAAGTTGATGTTAGAAGGGTTCTTTTAATTGGAAGTGGTGCTATAAAGATTGGAGAAGCTGGCGAGTTTGATTATTCTGGTTCGCAAGCTTTGAAAGCCCTTAAAGAAGAGGGTATATACACTGTCCTTGTCAACCCTAACATCGCTACTATCCAGACCTCTGAGGAATTTGCAGATAAAATATATTTTATCCCCCTTAGGGTGGACTTCATTGAAAAAGTGATTAGGAAGGAAAAAATCGATGGAATTTTACTAGGCTTCGGCGGACAAACTGCTTTGAACTGTGGAGTAGAACTTTATAAAACAGGTATTCTAAAACGATATGGTGTAAAAGTTCTTGGAACACCTATTAAAACTATTATAGAAACAGAGGATAGAAAATTGTTTACTGAAAAACTCAAAAAAGCTGGTTTTCCTGTTCCTAAAAGCAAAACTATATCCTCTATAAAAGAAGGTGAAAAAGCTGCAGAGGAACTAGGATATCCTGTTATGATACGCCTAGGTTATGCTCTG
>JAGGYP010000049.1 GCA_021162485.1 Thermoplasmata archaeon | reverse complement strand
GTTTATCTATAAAATGTGATGTTAAAAACAAAAATGAGATTAAAAATGCTGTTGAATCTACTAAAAAGAGATTTGGAAGAATAGATATAGCTATCTTAACCGCTGGTGTTCTAATACCAAATCCTGTAGAGGATTTTAAAAGCTCTATAATAAAAGACTCAATAGACATAAATTTTATGGCAAACATCTATTTTTTAGAATATCTTCTACCTATAATGAAAAAACAAAAAAACGGTGTTATAGCAGCAATATCAACACTACCTGACAAAAGAGGAGTCCCTGGTTGGGGTGCATATGGAGCAAGTAAAGCAGCGTTGAGTCTCTTTTTAGAAAGTCTAAGGGCAGAGGTTTTACAAAAATATGGTATAAAAATTATTACTATTAAACCAGGATCTGTTAAAACATCAATGATAGAAAAATATCCTAGACATGGTGCAATAGAAGCAAAAGATGCAGCTAGAATAATTGTAAATGGTATTAGAAAAGGTAAAAAAATTATAGAATTTCCGTTTTCCCAGGTTTTGATTATTAAATTAACAAATTTATTCCCAGTGTGGATATATGATAGAATTCCAATACATTTACAAAAAGGAGAAGGTTATCCGGAAGTTAAAGAAAAATAGTTTTTTTCAAACAAAAAGTTGTTAGAGGACAAGAAAAGAGTGGTAAAATGAATCCGTTCCTTAACCCAATAACATCTCTTAGGATATTGAGGAGATATTTGACAGATCCGGATAGAATAAAAAAGTATGATGTTGAAAAAATAAAAAGATATAGGGACAGAGCATTTAAAAAGATAGTAAAGTATGCGTACACAGTTCCATTGTATCATGAGAAATACAAAAAAGCTGGTGTTCATCCGAATGATATCAGGGGAATAAAAGATATTGTAAAATTACCTTTTATTACGAAGGATGATCTGAGAGATAATTTCCCTGATAGAATTATACCTGTTGGCTATAACAAGGATAAGGCACATATTGTTTGTACTGGTGGTACTACTGGAAAACCTATTTCTATATATGTTGATTTCATTACCATAGCTCAAGCAAGCATTAATGCACTTAGAGAGTTGAGATTTTTTGGTTTTAGTTGGAATAAGTCTCGTATAGTACAAATTGGTAATCAATCTCAATATAGAATAGATCTAGTAGTAGAGAAAAATTTTTTATCATATATAAGGTCGCTTTTCTCCATGGAAAATTTTCTTAATATGGATGTGAATGAACCTATTAAGGAAATTATGAATAAACTTGATAAATTTAAACCAGAGTTAATTTTAGCTTATCCTGCTATTCATCAACATCTGGCTTATCTAAAAAGAAAAGGATACGGCGAAAATGTTAATCCAAAACTTTTATGGACAGGCGGTGCTATGCTAGATGATTATACTCAGAGATATGTTGAGGATGCTTTTGGATGCAGGTTATTAAATGTGTATTCCTCTGTTGAGGCACAGTCAAATATAGCTTTTGAATGTTTAGAAGGAACTTGGCATATTAATTCAGATCTCTTTCATGTTGAGGCTATAGACGATGATGGTGAATTGGTTTCACCAGGTGAAAGAGGGCATATTGTGGTAACGAGACTATGGGGGAGGGGAACTCCCATTATTAGATATACTGGCATGGATGATTGGGTAAGAATTTTGTCAGATGAAAAATGTAGCTGTGGACTTAGAACACCTGTATTGATAAATGGAGTTGAAGGAAGAGCAAGGGCTAATATTGTACTACCCAATAGTAAGATATTCCCTCCTGGTGCATTTTGTTTTATCTCCCCAGTTCTTCATAAGCTTAACACATTTAAGGTTAGGCAGTATCAAATAGTGCAGAGGAAAATAGATGAGATTGAAGTTTTATTGGTTATTGATAATGATCTAAGAGATGTTGGTCCATCGGTTGAGCTGATATCTGAAAAAATAAAAGAAACCTACCGCGAAAAGGTGGGGCCAGGTGTAAAGATAACTGTTAGAGAAGTTGAAGAAATCAAAAATGATAAAAACCCGAATAAACCTCCACCAATTGTTGTTTCATATGTAAAACCTGAAAATGGAATTAGGATACTTGATAAACGAGAATCACAATAATATAGAAAAATTAATATATTAATTTGATGTTCAAAATAATATTGTGTAGGTGAACACATATATGAAAATATTATTAGTAATGCCGCATCCCCCAAGAAAAAGAAGAGGTATCCTAGATAGGTTTTCTTATCCTTCTTTAACCTTGCAGCAAATAGCAGGGATAACACCAAGATGTCACTCAGTTACAATAGTTGATGAGAGATATGAAGACATCAATTTTAATGAACACTATGATCTTGTTGGCATCTCCTGTTTAACATATAATGCTATAAGAGGATATGAGGTTGCAGATGAGTTTAGAAGACGAGGGATACCTGTTGTTTTTGGTGGATATCATGCATCAACAGTTCCTCATGAGGTTAAACAGCATGCAGATGCAGTGGTAATAGGAGAAGCAGAGCTAACCTGGCCAAAACTTTTAGAAGATTTAGAAAAGGGAGAGTTGAAACCATTTTATATCGCAGGAAAATTAGTGGAACCAGAGAATATACCACCAGCTAGACATGATATTGGCGTATACACTGTTATGGAAGCTATACAGGCTTCACGTGGATGCCCTACTGGCTGTGAATTTTGTGCGATGCAAAAGGTTGAAGGACCTCGTTTCAGAGGGAGACCAATTGACAATGTGATAGAGGAAATGAAGACAATAAGATCAAAAACAATATTCTTTGCAGATGCTTCGCTAACTATAAGCCCACCATATACAAAATCTCTTTTCAAAAAAATGGCATCTCTTAACAAAAAATTTCATTGCTTTGGCAACATCAATGTCTTAGCTAGAGATGATGAATTTCTGAAACTAGCAAGTGATGCCGGCGTGGATAGATGGTATGTTGGTATAGAATCTATAACACAAGAAAACATAGATTTATCCGGTAAAAGAACAAACAAGGTTGAAAACTATCAGAAAGCCATAAAGAAAATAAGAGATCATGGTATGACAGTAACTGGTTTTTTCATGTTTGGATTTGATAATGATACCCCTCATATATTTGAAAAAACCCTCCAGTTTATGCTGGAATTAGATTTGGATGGTATATCTTTCAGTGTTTTAACACCATATCCAGGTACGAGGCTAGCAGAGAGATTAGAAAAAGAGGGAAGAATCACATCTAAAGACTGGTCTAGATATGATGAAGGAAACGTGAATTTTATTCCAAAGAAAATGACACAAGAAGAGCTTTATTATGGAATTAGAAAAATAGCACGTGAGTATTTCAAATATAGAAACATAGTAAAAAGATGCTTTAGAGCATTTAAAGGAAATGGAGTAAAAGATTTTTATCATTTTGTCATTAGAGTGGGTGAAAATTTTTCCTCTCGTTGGTACTACCTACATGATAAACTAAGTGATAGCTCAGCTAAATTTTAAAAAAATTATTTCTTAATTCTCCCACTTTCTCCACATTTTGGACATTTGTATTCTTTATCTAACGTTGGAGCCAGTATTTCAAAAACATGTCCGCATCTCTTACATCTCAATTTCATCTTTTGGATAGTTGAAAACACTGGTATCTCTTTAGACTTCCCTTTAAACTTTGTCTTGATCATAGTTGTTAGACCAATTAGTAAAATTAGAATAGAAAATATCCAAGATAAAACGAATAGATACCAATATTTGTGATTTTCTATTGACCATCCTGATCCTGTGAATGGAAACTTGTAATAATAAATGATTAAAGAGAAGAGCAATATTACAACTCCAAAAATGATGTACAGTAAAGCGATGAGATTTTTTATTTTTGTAACTTCTCCTAATAAATTCTCTTCCTCACCCTCTCTCATACTTTATTTTTCTCCTTTGTTATATATTATATTCTTGGTTAAAAGATTTTGGCATAAACCAATGTTTTTAAAAATAGGTTTATTTTTAAGTTAGAGAAATGGTGAATTAACAATGTTCGAAGTATTTGTAACAAGAAAAATACCTGAAGAGGGACTAAAGTTACTTAAAAAATACTGCGAAGTTTATGTGAACCCTTGTGATAGAATCTTGACAAAGAATGAGATAATATCCAATTTAAAGGATAGAGATGGTTTGCTCTGTCTGTTAACTGATAAGATTGACAGAGATGTAATATTTTCTAATCCACGGCTAAAAGCTATATCTAATTATGCAGCTGGGTATGATAACATAGATATAAAGGCAGCGACAGAGAGAAAAATACCTGTTACAAACACTCCAGATGTATTAACAGAAACAACATCTGAGCTGGCTTGGGCTTTGCTTTTTGCAGTAGCTAGAAGGATTGTGGAAGGGGATAGGTTTACAAGAGATGGAAAATTCAGGGGATGGGCACCATTGTTAATGCTTGGGCAGGATATCTCAGGAAAAGCTCTTGGTATAATTGGAGCTGGTAGAATTGGAACTGCTTTTGCACTTAAAAGCAAAGGCTTCAATATGAAAGTGTTATATGTAAGCAGGAGAAGAAATGAAATCTTAGAAAAAGAGCTTAATGCTAAAAAAGTTGATTTACATACATTGTTAAAAAATGCTGATTTTGTATCACTGCATGTTCCTCTTACATCTGAAACAAGACATTTAATCGGTGAAAAAGAGCTTAGAATGATGAAAAGAAATGCCGTCCTTGTAAATACATCTAGAGGAGCAGTAATAGATGAAAAAGCTTTGGTAAAAGCATTGAAAAAGAGATGGATATTTGGTGCAGGTCTTGATGTTTATGAGAATGAACCCGAAATAAACAGAGAATTGATAAAATTGGATAATGTTGTTCTAGAGCCGCATATAGGATCTGCTACTATGGAAACTCGTACTAGAATGGCTGTAATGGCGGCAGAAAATTTAATCATCTCTTTAGAGGGTAAAAAATCTAAAAACTGTGTAAATCCGGAGGTTTTTTCAAAAAACTAGTCCCATGGTGCATAAAAATCTTTATCCTTAGCGAGAGAGCCATCAACCCATATTTTTATTTTAACATGGGATTTACCAGGATAACCTGACCAAGTTGTTTCCAACCCTTTAAAATGATGAAACGGTATTATACCTACTATTATATCCCATACATTAGGTGAAACATCATTGAAATCCCATATGCCATCGCCATCAAAATCACAATATCTTCTAATCTCCACCCTATGTCTTCCAAAACCGATTAACCAGATGTTTAGATAAAATCCTCCTGCGCCAAAATCCTGGATTTTCTCCCATTTACATTTTAAAAAAATCATTACCGGTAAGGGAGCTATGGGTTCAGAAAGATGTGAAGACTCTGTTTTTATAATCTTCCCGTTGAGTGATGGCAAAGAGGATACTAGCAATGTTAAAAGTATTAATACAGTTAAGAATTTTTTTATAATCATATTTCCATCAAAAATATAAAAATATATTAGATATATAAAATTTTTTATAAAAAATTGGGTTTAGAGGGTAAAAACCCAGATCTCTGGCTCGTCTGGTAGTTCGTTTCTCTCTATTTCTATTTCATTTCCAACATTTAGTATCCTATATGTGTTTTTTTCTAGAAATGATTCTACACCTGAGATCGGCAGTGAAAGACCTGGTATTTTATAATGCATTGGTATGATGATTTTTGGTTTGATTATTTCTATTACTTTCCAAGCCCCCTCTGCATCTAAAGTAAAAGTACCACCTACTGGAATAAACAGTACATCTATTTCTCCTAGTTTGTTTATAGTATCCTGATCCGGTATACAGCCTAAATCGCCAAGGTGGCAAAATGTTATATCCTCAACTCTAAATTTATAAATTATATTTTTTCCTCTCTTTGCTCCATTTGCATCATCATGATATGATTCTATCCCCTCAATTTCTATCCCTAGTATCTTTTTTTTGCCTTCTTCAGAGTTTACTACTTTGGTATCATCTTTCATGACGGTTTTTGCACTATTATGATCATAATGGTTATGTGATATAAGTATGATATCTGCTTTTGCAGTAGGAGCTGGTATACCTATAGATCTGCCATCATGTGGATCTGTAACTAGCTTAATATCATTTGTTATTTCAAAGCATGCATGACCATGCCATCTTATCTGTAACAAATTCCTCCTCCCTCCATAAAAAGTTAGAAATGGGTAATTTAAAAGTAAAGTAAAGGTCGATATAAATAAGTTGCGAAAAAAACTAATTTATTTCTTTTACTGCATCATTTGGCACTTTATTCGAAGTCCATGCTACTGCTCTTCTAAGCATCCACCAGTTGTAATCAAAAGATGTTTTTTCACCGCCAATCCAAAGATACCATTTCCCTCTCCAGCTAACTCCTTCTCTTATGTTATCCTCAGGGTTGCCGCTAATGTTTACCCATGTACTATACTCTGGATGGGGACCAAATAATGCAACTCTTCCATCTCCATAATTTGTTGCTACAACAGCATATTCTCCTTTCTGATGAGTTTTCACTCTCCCACCGCCAAATATCAATTGTCTATGAATGGGCGCAACCTCTGAGGGTTCTTCCGCATATGTTGCAAGTACTTCTATTTTACCAAAAAGAGGGTTGTTACTAAGACCTTTTGCATCATACAGGCTTGGACTTGCCCACCATCTAATACTTCGATTTTCTCCATAGTGATCAAAAAATATTGGATTTGTTGAGTTTTTAATAGATATTTTTATGGGTATACCGTATCCTATTTTAGTAAAAATAAACTGTGATATATATTGACCCTCATTAAGAGCATCCACATTAGCTCTAAGATTCACAAAACCTATACTATTAACCACAGGCCAGAAGATAATAGGATTCTGTGAAGCCATGGTTGATCCCCCACAGGTGCCAACATAGCCACCACCATTAGCTACAAACTCTCTTATATTTCTCTTCCATGTACCAAGATAAAGGAGATTATCCCATATAGTTTGTAAATAATAGATAACCCCTCCAGGAACTTCAAACACATCATAGCTAGCTAGCTTTCCCATTACAATATCTTGAAAATCTACTAGATCTACTTTAAAAACATAGGTTACGTTGTTGTAAACAAATGAAAAATTATGAAGCAGGTTTTTTGTTATTTGAACCAAAGGCTCTTTTGCATCATAAACAGCTATATTTATAATCACTCTACTATCCTTGCTAAAAGATTTTTTAGACATTATTACCTGATGCGCCGAGCTTATGTTTATTAGCAAAAACATGGCAACTAATATGTAAACTATAAATTTTCTAAACATTGCCTTCCCCAACAGTTTTTTACATTCTTAACCAACTACCAGAGATGTATCTGAGATATTTATCATTTACTACTGCAAAAACCATGTTTTTCTTTACCGAATGAGCCAGTCTGATTATTCTGCTCAAAAAAGTCCAAGTATTTGTAAAATCATTATCAACTATCTCAACAAGGTACTCTGCATGATGCATATCTGGATCATTTTTATATGCTCTGAAATGTGTTCCAAATTTGAAACCTGTCTTAACTATCAAATTTTTTTCTTTCAAATCCATATATACTCTCAATCTCTCCTTTATATCTGGCTGTACTTTTTTAGCCAAGTCAATTAGTTCATTAACAGTGATCTTCTTTTTTCTTCTAGGATCTATTATCTCAACAATTTTCTTCTCTAAAAGATATGCTGCTTCAACAAATGACAATTGTATCCCCTCAGAGAAAGGCTTTCCAAAAAATTCTTTTTCCAACAACTCTTTTGCACAATTCTTTTCGAAAACTATAACCCTATCTCCCAAAAGTATTCCCTGTGCCTTGTTAAAAATATTTTTTTGTATATTTCCTTTCAAATCTGCTTCTGAAAAACTATAATACGTAATATCTCCCTCTTCATCTACAACCGCGACAAAAAAATTGTTTGCCTCGTCTAAAAACTCTAGGATTTTTTTTATGCTAAATTCTTCTCTTTCAGAATTTACCAGTATGTATTGGTTTTCTAATTGTTTTCCTTTTATCTTGAAATCAAATGGTTTGTTATCTAATATTTTTACAATGTATCCTCTTTTTCTCAAATCTCTAAAAGCAAGGTATCTAATTTCGAATCTTGGGTAGATTTTTATACAATGTTGGAAGAAGGATTGAAGATCCTTGCCCTCCAATTTTATTTTTCTATTCTCTAATAAATATGTGGCTTCTATAGGATGCAATAGCAGGTTGCCTTTTTTATCAAGCTTCCCAAACCCGCTTTTTGAGTATAGTCTGTTTACCAAGCTTGATTTTTTGAGTAACACTTCTCCATTAGGTTTTAACTTTGCAATCATTGATTATCCCATCAATATTTTCTACCCTGTTTTTTGTAAAATTCTCTCACACTTCTAGGCAGATATTCGAGCTCCTCTCTCTTCCTGCTACTAGATATTCTATCTATTGTTATTCCAAGGAATAAACCTATTAGCACTGTTGCTGATGCTACTAGCAACATGTAATAAAATAACATAAGAGTATCTCTACTTATCTCAATAACCGTTGCTGCTCTTTTTGACACTGGTGGTATGCTCAGGTAGATGGATTTTTTCTCTGAAGGTGGTTTTATTATTAATCTTAGTGCGCCAGCAATAATGTTTGAGTGCTTGTAAAATATTATTGCATTATATGCTGACTCGTTTGATAAGGTTTCAGCATATTCATAATAACTTACAGCTAGTATAGGTTCAATCCCTAGTTTTCTACTCTCAGTTATAGCATTGTTTGCAGCGTCTTTTGCCCTGTTTAGCTTATCCTTGTCGATACCATCTACTATTTCCAAGGCTAAATTGGCTTTAGACATTGCTTCTAAAGCCTCAAATAAAGCTGATGCAGGGTATTCGTCTATTTCTCCTCTAGCTTTTGTAAGGAGGTTGTTTGCATCATTTATTAGATCAGATGTTTTTCCCATTTCCTGTAGTATTATGGATGAGTAAACCACTGCTTGTTGAGCTGACTCTATGTATTTTTCCCCAACATCTCCTAGAGCCTCGTTGGTTACATTTCCATATTCTTTGAAGCCTTTGGAGATATTTACCCACCAACCAACACTTTTCGCTCTTTCAGTTGCATATGCCAGTTTATATAAAGCATTAAGATAATCACCGTTTTCATAGCTTTCAATTGCTGAATCTAACTGATCTTTGGCATCTAATACCCTTTTTTGTGCCGCACCAACACATTGTAATGATGTTATACCTTTTACTTCTGCATTTTTTGCCAGGTTACTTTTCTCATTCACAAAAGAATTGCATTGCTCTATCAAATCTTGCAGATATTTTTCCCTATCATCTGATTTTTTCTTGAAATAGGTGCAAGCATAGGTTACAAATCTTGAATTTATAAGAGACAAAAATGATTTGCTTGTGCTAGAATAAAATAGATTTTTTTTGTATGATGATACTGCAGCATCTAATGCATCTTTGCTTTCTTTTAACATTCCGCTTATCTGCCTATCATAATAGAAAGGAAATTGATTTGGTATCTCTGTTTCATTGTATTCTTTTGATGCGTTTATATAGCTTTCATTTGCTTCTTTTAAAAGATTTTGTGCAAGGGGTTTCATTGAGTTGATATATTCTTCTGTGGTAATAGGATGTTCAGATGTTGTGATATTAAACACATGCCCGGTCATATAATACAAGGCTTCGTTAATATCCGCTACCTCAACAACTTCAATACCATATTTATCCATGGCATAATCTGAAACATTTCTTTTAACTAGTTTTTGCGAGATTTCTACTATCTTTGTATTTCCTATCTTTTTGATTGTTTTCACTGTTTCAATGTCAGTATAAGTTCCCTGTCCTTTTGGTATTAAAAACCGTGTTGCACCTACATCATAAGCCGCCTCCAACTTTGCTATTATACCCCCCACAGGGCCAATGCTACCATCAGGGTCTATCATTCCTGTCATCATTGTTTTGTTATCTATATCCCAGCCTTCTAAGGCAGCAATAGTTGCTACAGTCATAACTGCTCCTGCAGATGGACCACCGATAACAGGAGAATCTGTTCTTATAACAAAGAAGAAATCATAATTTGAAGTATCCATCCCTGTTAATGCACCTGCAACCGCTACAGCTAATCTAGCTGATCCTTGCATATCTATTTGTGTTAAAGGTGTTGTTTCAACAAAGACTCTGCCGCTACATGTACTTCCATTGTGAATTGTAACAGTAACAGTAGAAACTACTCCTTTATATCCTGTGCTTGTCTGAGCTACAGCAGGTGCAAAAACAGATATGCTTCTGTAAAATATACTAATATTTCCTTCATTTAATTTTATTGCAATCGCATTAAAAGATGTTGTTGATAATGCCACTATGAGTAAGAAAGCTAGCAATTTTGTTTTCTCCATAAAAAATCACCTTGTCTATGCTGCCTCTCTTATAATATACATCTTATACTAAAATGTTTCTATTTAACCCCTAAGTAGATAAATAAATATTTAGAAATAATTATTATATACTATTTATGTTATTACACCTGATGTTTGCCTACCAGATATTCGAAATACTTAATAAATACAACAAATATTTAATCTAATAAGAGATTTAGAAGGCTTTGAGAATGGAAGAGACATTAGAGGAGCTGGAAAAACAGAGAGAGGAACTGCAAAAAAAGGCAAATGAGGCTAGAAATAGAAGAGACCAGCTTCATCTTCAGTCTAAAAAACTAATCTCAGAAAGAGATGCTATAAATGCAAAAATAAGAGAGTTAAGAGATCAGGCAAAGGAGCACAAAAAAAGAAGAGATGAGATCAATGAACGTGTGAAGAAGGCAAAGGAGATAAGAAATCAACTAAACCGAGCTTATGAAAAAATAAAGATGAAAATACGCGCCTTAGAAAAAAAACGCTCAGCAGCTTTAGGCGGACCGGGCATAAGCAAACTTAAAAAAGAGGTTAGACAACTTGAACATGAACAAATGACCCGCCCAATGTCTCCACAAAATGAAAAAGAATTAATTGAAAAAATTGCTCAGCTTCATCTCAAGATAAAAGAAAAAGAAAATGCCCTTTTACAGGATCCGAAAATCAAAAAGGCATTGGAAGAAGAGAAACATATAAAGGAAAAAGCTGAAAAGCAGCATAAACAAGTAGAAGAACTTGCTAAAAAAGCTCAGCAAGAACATGAAAAAATGTTAAATTTGCTTAAACAATGCGACCAGTTAAGAGAAAAAGTAAACGAGCTGCAGGAGAAGATTGTACTGGTAAAAATTGAGGCGGATAAAGTTCATAACGAGTTTATTTCATATGTGGATAAAATTCACGAGCTTGATAGAAAAATAGCTGAGGAAAAGAAAAAATCTGGAGTAAAAGTAGAAGGTATCGCACCAAGTCAGAAGAAGGCAAGTGAGATATTTGAAAGATTTAAAAGGGGAGAGAAACTTAGCACAGAAGATCTTATGATCTTGCAAAAAGCTGGTTTAATTTAAAATTTTAAAATTGAAAAACAGGGTGTTTTTGATGCAATGCGAACTCTGTGGTAAGGAAAGTCATGATTGTAGATTGGCAATAATTGATGGCGTAAAAATGATGGTCTGTCCAAAATGTTTATCCTATGGAAAAGAAGTTCCAAGAACCACTTTATCTCCTGCTAAACATGTTGCAAAGAAAAAATTATTTGCTGAGGATATCTACAAAAAAATGGATAAGGAATTGGTTCCAGATTGGAATCAAAGAATAAAAAATGCTAGAATGAAAAAAAACCTTACCAGGGAGCAATTAGGAGCACTGGTGGGCGAAAGAACTGTGACCATAGCTAAAATTGAAAATGGAGATCTCAGACCATCAGATGAAACCATCAAAAAGTTGGAAAAGATTTTAGGAATAACCCTCCTGGAAGAGGTTAAAGGAGTGGCTGTTAAAAAAAGTGGAGGATCTAAAAGCGGCGGCTTAACACTCGGTGATCTATTGGGTGAAAAGTTAGATAAATAAAGTAAATGATGTCTGTTTAAAAATGGATATAATCAAAGAAGCTGTCTCAACTCTTAAAAACGGTGAGCTTATTGTTTATCCCACTGATACCTTGTATGGTATAGGTGCTGATATATTTAATGAGGATGCTGTGAAAAAAGTTTTTGAAGTTAAAAAAAGACCTCTTAGTGAACCTTTATCGGTAGCAGTTTCATCTCATAGAGACATAGAAAAAATAGCATATGTTGATGATAGGATAATGAAAATAGCAAAGGAATTTCTACCAGGCCCATTAACGCTGGTTCTCAAAAAAAAGGAAACTGTGCCCGATGTGGTTACAGCTGGCAAAGATAGCGTAGCAATAAGGATCCCAGATAACGAGATTGCCTTAAAAATAATATCCAGGTTTGGTTTTATAACTGCAACCAGCGCTAATATACACAGCAAACCTGTACCCTCCACTATTGATGAGATAAAAAAAATGTTTGGGGATAAAATAAACTTATATATTGACTATGGCAAATTATGCAACAGACCATCTACTATAATAGAATTGAGAGATAAAAAAATAAAGATATTAAGAGAAGGAAGTATAAGCTTGCAAAAAATCAAAAAGGTATTAGGATGTCTATGAAAGAAGAAATCTATGAAAAATATAAAACTGCTGGTGAAATCGCAAAAAAAGCTAGAGAATATGGTAAAAAACTGATAAAACAAGGTGTTCTTGTTCTTGATGTTGTGAACAAGGTAGAGGAAAAGATATTAGAAGAGGGTGCGAGCCTAGCTTTTCCTGTAAATGTATCTATCAACGAGGTAGCAGCACATTTTACTCCAAAACACAATGACAATTTTGTTTTTAAAAAAGGTGATCTAGTGAAACTGGATGTTGGTGCTCATGTTGATGGTTTTATTGCAGATACTGCTGTAACTGTCGAAATTGCTACTAGTAGATATGAAAAACTTATAGAAGCAACAAATGAGGCGCTGAGAAACGCTATAGGTTTTATAAAATCAGGCATAGATGTTTCACAAATTGGAGAGATTATAGGAAATACGATAGAGAAACATGGGTTTGCATCTATAGAGAATCTCACTGGTCACTCTTTAGAACAATTCTGTCTACATGCTGGGATATCTATACCTAATTTTTATGATGATGCGTTAAAGGGTGTGAAATTAGAAAGAGGTATGGCTGTTGCTATAGAACCGTTTGCTACAGATGGAGTTGGCTATGTTATAGCTGGCAAAAATGGAAATATATATAGATGCCTGAACCCAAGGAGATTTTTCTTACGAGATCCTGTTGCGAAGAGGGAGATTAATTTTTTGAAAAACGAGTTTAAAAGCCTGCCATTTGCAGAGAGATGGTATCATAAAATGCTTTCAAAAAGAAGCGGTTTAGATTCAAACTATATGTTAGAAAGACTAGCTAGGCAAGGTTATATAAAACAATACAATCAACTGGTTGAGAAGAAGACAGGTAAAGTAGCACAGACAGAGCATACAATAATCGTACATGACGATGAAGCAGAAATTATCACATAACCCCAATTTGGTGTGAAGATTATGAAAATAGGCTGCTGTGGCTTCGCAAATGGTAAAGAACAATATTTTAAAACATTTGAAATAGTTGAGGTTCAGCAAACATTTTACAAAATACCATCCCTGGAGACTTTAAAAAAATGGCGAGACATTGCTCCAAAAGATTTCGAGTTTACGTTAAAAGCATGGCAAGTTGTAACGCATCCACCAAACAGCCCAACATACAAAAGACTAGGTTACAGACCTGAAAACTGTGGATTTTTTAGGAACAACGACATAGTATTTGATGCATGGAAGAAAACAGTAGAAGCAAGCAAAATATTAGGTGCAGATAAGATAATTTTTCAGTGCCCAGCTAGCTTCAAACCAACCAAGGAAAACATAGAAAATATGAGAAACTTTTTTAAAAAGATAGGTAGGAAAAATATTTTTTGCATATGGGAACCGAGAGGAAGCTGGGATGAAAAAACTGTAAAAAAACTCTGTGAAGAACTTGATCTTATACACTGTGTTGATCCTTTCAAAAACAATCAAGTACATGGAGAGTTTCAATATTTTAGATTACATGGGATTGGAGGATACAATTATAAATATTCAAAAGAGGAATTAGAAAAACTTGCAAGTATCTGTAAAAAAGAATGCTATGTTTTATTTAACAATGTTTACATGTATGAAAATGCAATTGAATTTAGAAACATCATAAGAGAGGAGACAAAAAATGAGGAGAAAATCTGATCATATAATCAGGTTTGAAGAGCTGAACTGGAGAGAAATTGATAAGCTTGATAGGAATAAAACTATTTTCTTTCAACCTATTAGCCCGATGGAAGAACACGGGCCACATCTACCAGTCGGAACGGATTTTATGATTTGCAGAGACGTTGTTATAGAGGCGATGAAGATTCTAAAAAAGAAAAAAAGCTCTCTGAATTATATACTACTGCCTGGTATTCCTATTGGATATAGTAAGATTGCTTCAGATTTCCCTGGAACAATTTCTACCCCGGCTTCTGCTATAAAAGACATCATCTATGGGGCGGGTTCTTCACTAGGAAAACATGGCTTCAAATTTTTGATTATATCCACGTATCATATGGATCTCATGCATTTAAAAGGGATTTACGCTGGAATTAGGAAAACTAAGAGGAAGTATCCTTTTATGAGAATATATGAGCCACTCGCCCCTTATTTTTACAATAAAATTGTAGAGAAAAGAGAGCCCAATGTAAAATTTGATACTAGCAAAGAAGTCCATGCCGATTTTAGAGAGACTTCTCTCATGAGATACTTGTATCCATATCTGGTGGATGAATGTTATAAAAAACTACCAACTGTTTATGCAAATCTTTTTTCAATAAAAAATTGGAATAAAACACTTCAAGATATCGGGGCAAAGAATGGGTATGTTGGAACACCTAGCAAAGCTACTATTGAGTATGGAAAATGGTTTTTTAAAGAAATGGTAAACTTCTATGT
>JAGGYP010000107.1 GCA_021162485.1 Thermoplasmata archaeon | reverse complement strand
CTTCGAAATTGAATCCAGGCGATATACTATCAATGTATATACTAATTGTTTATTAATATATCAATTTTACTTAATTATCTAATATCACCCGCATGCGACACCTTCTATCTCATCACCCGAAAAGCGACAGAACCTTTTCATTACATACGAATACCATAAATATGTTAATATTATGGATATATAAATACTCACAAAAAATCAGTTTTTCGACATTTTTTTATAGAAGTTTTTTCATTTGTTAATGATGACAACAAAAAAGAGCCGAAAAAATAAGCATTTGTCTCCTGCAAAGAAGGCTTGGATTACTAGAAAAATAAAAAGTGGAAAGACCAAGTATCAGACTGCGAAAGAACTAGGTTTACCCAAGAGCACCGTATATATGATAGCAAAAAACCTTCCTAGTAAAAATTGTGGATGGCTAGGGTCAGAGGAAAAACCCTTGATGTACCTCATAAAATTTTCTTTTTATCCTAATCAAATTATAGTATCTGATACTCTAGATGGAGAGTTGGTTATGGAAATGATAATTAAGTAGAGAAAATATGACTTGGTATAAAGATGAACAAAAGACTGACATTGCCTGACATAAAAGAGTTATTACCACATCTAATGCACGTAGAAAGTACTATAGAAGTTAAAAATGAAAAAATCACAAAAAGAATAAAGGATTGGCTAAACGATTATAGATTGGACATATCAAGGAATTTAAAGAAATCTAAAGATGAAAAATTTTTCATTTATGTAACACATCTCCTGGCAAGGACTTCAAACGAGAAATGGTTTTCAAAGATTTCTAGCTATTTTAGTAGTATAGGGTCGATCGACAGCATCAACAAAAGGAATATAAACGAATCTAAATTCAAGGAGATGGGTTATCGGTTTCCTAACGCAGCAACTTCTGTTGTTTTTAGAGCAAAAGATGTTTTCATTAACAACTATGAAAGCGATTGGAAGAGTTACTTCAATAAAGCAAATGAGAATTATGAATCAGATTTTTTAGAGGATCATTTCTTGAAGATAAAATACGTTAAACACAAAGTACGGGATTTAGCACTTAGCATATTTTCTGAGAACTTCATAGCAGTCGATTCTCATGTTATCGATGTCCTAAGAAGAACTGGACTAATATGTTATTCTTATGTATATGGACTGGAGTTATCTACAGATAATGTGAAAAATTATTTACCTATAAGAAATCTATGTTTAAAGTTAAGTGAGGAAGCTAGAATAAGTTTGGGGGAACTTGACAGAATTTTTTGGCACTTCGGTAAAAGTATCTGTTCTGGTAAGCCTAAATGTAATATTTGTCCTATCCAAGAAACATGTCTGTATTTTCAATCAAAGTAGTAAATTGTTTTTTCAACACCTTTTTATACCTATTATTTCGCTTTTTCAAATGTATGGTTCAACCAATACCAGAAGAACTTGTTAAAAGAATTAGAGATGAAGTTCTAAGTGGTAAGCTAAAATGGCAGGTTGCACAGGAGCTGGGTGTATCATATGATACTGTGAAGAAGTATACTAGGGATCTAAACCATAGGATTAGAAGCTATAGAACCTTGCCATCCTATCTTGCGAGGGAGATAAGAGAAAGAGTGCAGAATGGAGAATCTAAATACCAAGTATCTAGAGAGCTTGGCGTTTCATACCAAACAGTAACCATGTTGACAAGGGATTTACCAAGCACCAGACCAGGGTTTCCAGGTATAAGAGGTAAAACATTGGAAGCCATGCAAAAGCTATTCTCACAAGGGTACATCTTGGATGTAGATCCCAGGCAGATAAGGCAGCTTAGAAAATATTTCCCAGAAATCAAGGTAGCAGTTATAGAAAAGAAACACATCTGTTATCTAGATGAGAAAGCTAAGGATGCAGCAATGGCATTTCTAAAGACAAGAAAAAAGAAAGTTTTTAGCTATCAAGAGCTTAAATCTATAACCAAGGTTTTCGGTGTAAAACTAGAAAGTGAGGAGAAAAAACGTTTCATTGGTAGAAAACACAAAGAATTACCCTCTGAAAATAGAAGTATAAAAGGACATTTTGGGCACAATCTTAAGGAGGCTCAGCGAAAATTAGATGATTTCCTTGGTAGATTTTTGCATTCGGAAGTACTGTAAGCCAGTAGTTCCGAAAGTACCAAACACCCCCACTGTTTTTTCGATTTTCATATTAAAAATGAGTTGCTATGATATAATTTTTACTAAAAAATGACGAAAAATGGGATAAAATTTTCAAGACTAAAGGTGTAAAATAGAGGATTCTTCTATACTCATTCCTAAGTAAAAAATATGATTAGGCGGTTTAGGCGGTGTTGTTGTTTTATTAATAATTTTTAATTTTGTATATAAAATATATATTCTTTCAAAAAATTTATATTAATCTTAATGATTACTATTTTGGGGGATAGCAAAAAATGAAGAAAATTATTCCAATGTTGGTAATATCTATCCTAATTTTAAGTGGATTTGGAGTACTTGGCGCAGGTTATGGTCTAGAAAACAAAGTTAGATGTAAAACCCTAAAGCTAACAGTTTCACAATTGAACATAAAAGAACAAAATGGTAAATATGTGGAGATAAGCCTAGAAAATAGCAATTCTTACCTTATGAAACCTGGTAAACCTATGTTGCCAAAGATTGTGAAAACCTTTGAGTTGGATTTTGGGGTTAAAAACATTAAAGTAGAACTTTTGCCAAAAAATATAAAGGAATATAAGATAAAAAAAGAAGTTTTTCCCAGTCCTGCCCTATTGCCTTTAACAAACATTAAAATGACTGCTTCCAAGGTGGTAAAGGATAATACTGTTTACCAAGGTGACAATGCTTACCCCTCCTGCTGGTTTGAATATCATACTGGTTGTGGTTTGAGTAAAAACGGTGATAAAAGAGTCACTCATGTAGTTGTTGATTTTTACCCTGTAAGATATTTCCCTACTTCAGGTAAACTCTTGGTTGCAAAAAATGCAGAAATTAAAGTTTCTTGGGATAAACCTGATAGAAAACCTCTTCCTGAAAATGGCGAGTATGATTTAGTAATAATAGCTCCTAATGTATTTGCCAAGGAATTGCAAAGGTTAGTTGATCACAAGAATGATCATGGTGTCAAAACGTTTCTAAAAACTACAGAGGAAATATATAGTGAATATAGTGGCGCAGATAAGCCTGAGAAAATAAAATATTTCATAAAAGATGCAATCGAAACATGGGGGATTAAATATGTCCTCCTGGTTGGAGGTTTAAAAAACACTATTTGGGCTAAACCAAGAGATGACTCCAATCAGGGGTCCAAGGACTGGTACGTACCTGTGAGATATAGCAACATATATGATAACCCAAAATATCCATTGGATGAAACCACCGTACATGATCCCGGGGTTATTAGTGATCTATACTATGCTGATGTTTACAAAACCGGTGGTGTTTTTGAAGACTGGGATCCAAATGGTGATGGTATATATTTTGCTTGGAATAAACCTGGTGTAGAAAACGACACAGGTATAGATCTTTACCCTGATGTATGTCTTGGAAGATTAGCATGTAGAAGCGTAAAAGAGGTTAAAACTGTTGTTGACAAAATAATCAATTATGAAAGCAAACCCTGTGATCCTTCATGGTTTAAAAAGATAAAGGTATTCTCTGGCGATGGTTTCCTAGACCAGGAGGATTTGAACATTCAGTGGGATACTAAGCCTTTGCCAGATGGCAAATACACAATATATGCACAGAGCTACAACCCTGAGGGAGAATCTGGACCAATAGATATCATTAATATAACATTGGATCGCTCAAAAGAGACATCTCTCTCGTTTAACCATGATGATTATCTTAGAATACATTCTTTCCCAGGACCACCTATGGCTGAGATTGTATCTGTATCCGAGGGAAATATCTTGGGAAACACTGATTACACATATACACCTTCAGAGGGAGAAGCTTATTGTAACAACTTGAACCCATGGGCAAACATTAGTTACATCAATGGTGTGTTGACTATAAGAGGAAAATCCTATGATCCAAAGCCATATGGTAACGTATCAAGTACTCATG
>JAGGYP010000006.1 GCA_021162485.1 Thermoplasmata archaeon | reverse complement strand
TCCATACCAGTGATCTCACATAGCATCCTTTCCAGCTCGTACATAATTTGCAAACAACCTTGCACTGTAGACTCAGGTTGATATGGATGAACTGCTCTAAAACAATCCCAGTTAGCAATTTCTTCACATATTCTAGGATTATATTTCATAGTACAAGAACCCAGAGGATACAAACCAGTATCAACTCCAAAATTCATTTGACTAAGATGAATAAAATGTCTAACTAACAAATTTTCATCCAAAAAAGGTATATTGACTGGTTTCTCTCTAGCGATATTAGCAGGAACCCCCTCTACCTTTCTAAAGATGCTCTCATTGCCCTTAGATAATTCAGTTAGCAATGGTTCATCATATTTTGCCATACAAAAATTCAAGATACCACCTCCTTGAGAGCAGAAGCCAACTTATTCATATCATCATAAGAATGCATCTCAGTAACTCCAAAAAGCAAACAATTTTCCAGCTCAGGATACCATTTACTAATATCCAAACCACCGATTATGCCCTTATCCAACAACTTTTTATTTAACTTGTTTAAATCAAAATCAGATTCTATCACAAACTCGTTAAAGAACTCCCCAGTAAACCTTCTTCTAAAACCATTGATACTGGTAATAGTTTCTAGACATCTCCTAGCATTTTCCATATTTACAGCAGCAAGTTCCCATAAACCAGTGCCACCAAGCCAACTTAGATAAACAACCGCGGCTAAAGCGTTTAACCCTTCATTCGTACAGATATTACTAGTTGCTTTTCCTCTCCGAATATGTTGCTCTCTGGTTTGTAACGTCATACAAAAGGCACGTTTACCATTTTTATCTTTAGTAGCTCCAATGATGCGACCAGGCAATTGTCTGAGATACTCTTTTTTGCACGCAAATATACCCAGGCTAGAACCACCAAAACTCATTTCATTACCTAGAGCCCTGCCATCACCAATTACAATATCTGCATCAAACTCCCCAGGGCTACGAGCAATGCCAAGCGAGATAGGGTCTACGCCAACAACAAATAAAGCATCATTCTCATGAGCAATATCAGCAACCTTTTTTATGTCAGATTCAAAAACACCAAAAAAATTTGGATTCTCTATATAAACACCACAAACATCTTTATCCACTACCCTAGAAAGCGTATTTAGATCAACTCTTCCACTATTTTTATCAAAAGGAACCTCTACTATCTCAAGATCTACACCTTTAACATAATTATTTAAAACACTCTTTTTCTCCCATGATATACTCCTAGCAACTACAAACTTTTCCCTGTCTTTCTTTACACGATAGGACATCAACGCAGCTTCACCTAAAGCAGTTGCACCATCATAGAGAGAGCAATTGGCTACATCCATCCCAGTTAACTCACAAATAATGCTTTGATACTCAAACATAGCCTGAAGCATACCCTGAGAAGCCTCTGCCTGATATGGCGTATAAGATGTTAAAAACTCAGATCTAGAGACAATCTCTTTAACCACAGATGGTACAAAATGCTGCTTAATACCGCCGCCAAGAAAACAAGGCATATCATAAAACGTCACATTTTCCCTTCCAACCTCTCTCAGCTTCTTTTTTACATCTACCTGAGAAAAACCTTTTGGCAAAGCTATCTCCTTGATTTTTACACTATCTGGTATATCAGAAAAAAGATCTTCTATACTCTTTACTCCTATCTGTTTGAGCATTTCCTCCTTCTTTGTCTTGTTGGGAATAAACATTCAAAATCCCCCTTGATTTTACTTAACCAGGAATGTTTAATATGTTAAAGAACATTATCATTTTTAAAAGATGCATACGAAAAGAACATAATAAAGTAAACGCATTATTAAAAGACTAAAAACGGTGTTAAAAAATGGATATGCAGGAAATGTGGATAGAGAAGTACAGGCCAAAAACACTAGATGAAGTCGTCGGTCAAAAAGAAATAGTAGAAAGACTAAAAGCATATGTCAACACTAAAAACATACCTCATCTAATATTTGCAGGTCCAGCTGGAACAGGGAAAACAACCTGTGCCCTAGCTATAGCGAGAGAACTCTACAAGGAAAACTGGCAGCAAAATTTCAAAGAGTTCAACGCAAGTGATGAAAGAGGCATAGGTGTAGTCAGAGGAAAAATAAAAGATTTCGCAAGAACAGCCCCGATAGGAGATGCACAATACAAGATCATATTCTTAGATGAGGCAGATGCTCTAACACCAGATGCACAAGCAGCACTAAGAAGAACAATGGAGAAATACACAAACATATGCCGCTTCATCTTATCCGTAAACTATTCATCAAAAATAATAGAGCCTATACAATCAAGATGTGCAGTATTTAGATTCAAGCCAATAAACGAGGAAGACGCAAAAAACTATCTTAAAAAAATAGCCGAAAAAGAAGGATTAGAAATAACAGAAGATGCATTTGAAACAATACTCTACATCGCAAATGGCGATCTAAGAAAAGCAATAAACATACTACAAACAGGAGCATCCATAAGCAAAAAAATAGATGCAGAAGTTATCTATCATGGTGCAGGATTAGCAAGACCAGATACAATCAAAAAAATGATAGAACATGCTTTTAGAAACGAGTTTATAAAAGCTAGAAACATCTTAGATGATCTTCTTATAAACCAAGGTATAAGTGGCGTAGATATAATAAAACAAATACATCGCATTCTCTTCGATCTCACTATACCAGATGAGACAAAAATAAGGATATTAGATAAAATAGGAGAGGCAGAATATAGAGTTAATGAAGGTAGCAATGAAAGAATACAATTAGAATATCTACTGGCACAAATTGCACTAGCAGGGAGCAAACTAAGATAAAAAATCTATTTTTTAATTACACTACCATTAAAATATTAACTATTTTTATAATTATTCGACATTTGTACCAATTTCTTTAAATATATCCTAAAACAAAAATTATATTGTATGAGGTATAAAAAAGTTCATGTCTACATATATGTTCAAAAAGAAACAAACTCAATATTTAAAGTTGAAACCTCGCCAGAAAATGGTACCTTAAAAGTTTATGATGAAAATGGTAACTTGATCATGTATAGAAGAGGATTGAAAAGAATAGAGATAGAAATGATAGAGAGAGAACTCTGCGATCTAATCAAGGCTTAAAAATATCACAAAATCAAAAAACAACACCCTCTTTTATATTACATAATGAGAAGGCTAAAAATCTATAAACCCCATGTTGCACTTTTCATTTCCATTGTCTCCGTATCTTTTGCAGCAATATTTATCGTATCATGTTCATCGCCACCACTATCAATAGCATTTTATCGCATGCTATTCACCACTCTGCTTGTTTCACCCTTGTTTTTTTTGAAAAAAAACATAAAAGAAGAGCTTAAAAGCTTAGACCGAAGAGAACTACTCTTTCTGATTTTTATAGGTGGAGTCCTTGCCGCTCATTTTTCCCTATGGATAACATCTCTCACCTTGACCTCTGTAGCAAGCTCTGTCATACTTGTTACAGCTCATCCAGTTCTAGTTGCCCCGGTATCTTATTTTTTGTTAAAAGAAAGGTTATCGTTTGCCAATGTGATAGGGATTTCTATCTCTCTGATAGGTGTTACTATCCTTGTCATAGGAAACTATAGTTTTTCCTCCACAACCTTGGAGGGAAACATTTTAGCCATGCTAGGCGGAGCCGCTGCAGGTACATATATTCTTGGTGGTAGAATACTTAGAAAAAAATTATCAACATCTGCCTATGTAACTGTTGTATACTCGATATCAACAATAGTCTTATTAGTAATATGTTTACTGATGAAGGCACCTATATATAATTTAAACCCTAGAGACTACTGGATAATATTACTGATGGCTGTTGTAGCAGGATTATTTGGACATACACTCTATAACTGGGCTCTAAAGTATGTTAAAGCATCTTTGGCATCTGTAGCACTATTGGGGGAGCCAATAGGATCTGCTTTTTTAGCTTTTATACTACCATGGATACATCAGATTCCTACTATTTACACAATAATTGGAGGGGCAATAACGCTAAGTGGAATATATCTCACAGCTAGACGCTAAACCGAATAAAAAAGAAAAACATTTACAAAGTTTATTAGACTCCATATCTATTTTAAACACAAGGAGGTGAATAGTTTGAAAATATACCTTTGCGGTGAGAAAGGATGCTGTCCCTGTGTGGAGTTAAAAGATGATTGTGTAGTAATTGGCGAAGGAAATAATCGTTGCACCCTAACAATTGATGAATGGAATGAGCTGAAAAACAAGATAATAAATGGAGAACTCTAGACAAGATTTACTATAAAATATTTTGTTTTGCTAAAGTACATTTTAGTTTTTTATTTTTTAAAACTTTTATGGTTAAGTAAAAACTTTTTTAATTCATCTAATGTGGGTGGAATAGCCTCCTGAGAGGAGATATAACATGCAGCTAACGTGTTTGCAAAGAGTAGACGCTCTTTATCAGTAAAACCCAATAGTTCACCGAAGATATCTCCTGCATTCCATATATCACCGGCACCTGTTGAGCGATATTTTCTGCTGATTCTAACAGATGGCATCTCAATCAGATCCTTCGAAATAGTTAACGAGAATTTTTCTGTGTGTAAATCTACTCTCGCATGTATTTTTTCTTTTAGTTTGTACAATGCACTTATAATATCTTCTCTGCTATGCAGCCATTTGTTTTTAGAAAAATATCTAAGTTCGTTCTCATTTAAACTAAATATATCCAGGACTTTGCTGCCTATCACTTTTTCAAGTAAGGAATCTATTTCATTCTCTCTCGAGGAGGGATCACCTGAGTCAAAAAAGGTTTTTACATTATATTTTTTAGCAAACTTGAAAACTTCTTTTGCAAGATCTGTTCCTTCTCTATTATGGCACCAGTTTAGCACACATACCATATCTGAGTTTGATATCTTTTCCAAATCCTTCTCATCTAGTTCTTCAAATGAAAAGTTTGCTACAGAACCTGAGTCTCCTATCATAACATTGATTTTTTCTTTTCCAAACTCTATTGCCGTTGTCAGCGCTAGTTTTCCATCTTTTTTCACACTGCTTAAATCAATACCATTTTTTCCTAAAAAGAAGTTTAACAAGTTGAAACCAATAGAATCGGTTTTACAAATGAGACTACTTCCTATACCAAGTTTTGCAAGAGACAACGCAGTATTAGCTGCATTACCACCCTGCGTAATTGTTTGAGAAACACCCATTATGTTGCCACCTTTTTGCATATAAATTCTCTCTATCCTCTCTATTGCATCAGATAGACTATCAAATATAACAAAATGATCTAAAAAGAAATCAGGCATAAGCGTAACTTGTAAATCTTTCAAATCTTTCTTATCTACACTCTCTATTTTCTCTAATAAACTTTTTCGTATCTTCTCAAACATGTCGTATTGATATCAAATTTTATCCATTAATATTTTTGTTGTACCAGGGTGTAAAAATCTTAAACCATCTGGTAGCTTAGGTAACATTTGTACAACAAACT
>JAGGYP010000004.1 GCA_021162485.1 Thermoplasmata archaeon | reverse complement strand
GAACCGCCCCCAGATATTAGAACCAAAAGAAAATCATTTTTATCACATTTCCTCAACATTTCCAATGCTTTTTCTGTATTCTGTATATTTTTCTCACTAGGCAGTGGATGGGTACCAAGATATGTTTTTACATTGTTTGAATCTAAATACTTCTTGTTAGTTGGATCATTTGTAATTACAATGCCCTCCCTGATTTTATCCCCCAGAAGATCAAAAGTAGCTCTAGCCATAGCAATAGATGCCTTACCAAAACTTAAAAGGTAGATGTTGTTGTAATTATCAACAATGTCCCTGAAAAAATTATCTTTTTGAATGTACTCTTTAACAAGCCTGTATGGGTCAACAGAAGAAATCGCTGTCTCTAATATATCTAAAGCATGTGCTCTTGCTTCTCTAAATGCCTCTGTATCTCCATTGTCAATTATTATATTTCTATTTTTAAACATGGCATGAATTATACGTTATCCATAAACTTAAGTTGTTTCATCAGATTTTTTCTAAATTTCCTATTTCCAGACAGGTTTTTCATCATGTTTTTCATCATCCTATAGTATTTTAAAAGCTCTTTGACCTCTTTGGTTTCTACACCTGCTCCTCTAGCAATTCTTTTTATACGGGATGATTTAATAATAGATGGGTCCTCCATCTCTTCTTTGGTCATAGAATCCATTATAACTTTGAATTTCTTCAGCCTCTGCTGTGTCTCATCCATGTCTTTGTCTTTAACCTTGCTCACCATTCCAAATGGTAGCATCTCTGCTATCTTTCTCAGTGGTCCCATCCCTGAGAGCATTTCCATTTGCTGATACATATCAGTTAATGTAAATTTACCAGACATTATTCTATTAGCAACTTTTTCCATTTCCTCTTTTTCTTTCATAGCCTCTTGGGCTTTTTCTAGTAAAGATTGTATATCTCCCATTCCTAGTAGACGAGAGATGAATCTAGTTGGATCAAATGCCTCTAAATCTTCCATGTGCTCGCCGGTACCTATAAAAACAATTGGTGCACCTACTTCTGCTGCTGCACTAAGAGCTCCTCCCCCTTTCGCAGTTCCATCTAACTTTGTGAGAACGATACCTGTTATACCAACTGCGTCATGAAATGCTTTAGCCTGAGGGCCAGCTTGCTGACCAGTAGCAGCATCGATCACAAGGAGTTTCTCATCTGGCTTAATTGCCTTAAAAATGTTTTTCATCTCCTTGATAAGATCATCCTCTAATTTGTGTCTACCTGCAGTGTCTACAATTATAACATCACTATTATGTCTCAATTTTTCTATTCCCTTTTTGATTACCTCCACTGCGTCCCTCCCATTTTTTTCACCATAGAATGGTACTTTTATTTTCTCTGCAATTTGTTTTAACTGATCATATGCTGCTGGTCTGTGTATGTCTCCAGCTATAAGAGCTGGTCTCAGACCTTTTCTCTTGAAATATTTAGCGATTTTTCCACAGCTTGTAGTTTTACCCTGGCCGTACAAGCCTACCATCATTATAACCTGTTTTTTAAGAGGTAACTCTCTTTTTTCCCCAAGTATCTTAACAAGCTCTTCATAGACTATTCGAATGACATGCTCCCTATGGCTTGTGCCTGCTGGTGGCCTCTCCTCAAGAGCTCTTTTCTCAATTCTTCTAGAAAGTTCGAGAACAAGTTTAACATTCACATCCGCCTGTAGTAAAGCCCTTTGTATATCTCTAACGATTTCTTTTATTAACGAGGAATCAACATGCAAGGCAGTGGCTACCTTCTTAAGCGTACCACGCAGAGATTCTCCTAAGTTGTCTAACACCATATTATTCTCTTGTAAATATCTAGGTCTACTTAAAAGTTGTCGAATAAAACATGTTTTCCAAGATCATAGGAGTATAATACTTAAATTCGATAAACTTTATATAATAAATCTTTAATTTTATTTAATGGAGGCAGAGTTTTATGAGAAAAAAGTGTAAATATGCTGTTATCTCGTTAATAACTGTGCTAATGTTTAGCAGTGCTTTTGGTATGCATGCTAAAAATATAAGTATCCAAAGTTTTGAAAAGAAAGATTTTCAAATACAACTAAAAAAGATTTCATCGGCAACAGTAGATTGGACTATTGAGATAAGGGTTCATCGTGTTATACAAATAGATGAGATAGACCCTGGAAGTGGAGCTGATTGGTATTGGTATGTCATCTTTAATAACAGCTTTGATTGGGATGGAAACAATGTTGTACAAAAAAACTGTGACGATTTAATCCTAGACTCTCCAATAAGTTACTATTTTTATGATGATATAAAAAATGTTAGTATCGATATTCAACTCTGGGAGGAGGATCTCTCTGTAGACGATCTTGCAGATATCAGCAGCTATAGCGGCGGAGGAGGTGATGGTGTAGGTAATAAAGGACAAGACAATCATAACAAAGCGGTTAGAGGAGCAGTATTAAAAGGAATAGTAAACAGGGAGACGGGTTCATGGAGTGGAGACTATCTGTATACTGATGATAATGGCTGGCTTGTGGCAGATGGTGAGAGCGATGGTGAGCCAGGTGATCAAAATGATGCAAGAATCCATTTTGAAATATACTATACTCCATGGAATCCAAACAAGCCAAGTGAGCCGGTTATAGATGGCCCAAATGAAGTTCATATTGGCAAACAAGTAACATTTACAGCGACTTCTAATGATGCTGATGGAGATCAAATAAAATATTTATGGGATTTTAATGATGACTGGGTTTCTGATATTGAAAGCGGCTGGCTTGCTTCAGGAACATCTCATCAAGCAAGCTGGACGTGGAATGAACTGTATCCAAATGGAATTGATATTCATGTCCAAGTTATTGATTCAAAAGGTGGACTAAGTCCTGTGGCTAACAAAACTATATTGGTGACAAATTATGCTCCCTCTGCATCTAAACCAAGTGGCCAAACATCTGGAAAAACTGGTATATCTTACACCTATAGCAGTATTGTGACAGATCCAGACCAAGATATGATATATTATCTATTTGACTGGGGAGATGGAACAAACACTGGTTGGCTTGGTCCATATGCATCTGGAACAAGTGTTCAACAAAGCCACTCATGGGAGAATAAAGGATCATACTATGTAAAGGTTAGAGCGAAAGATCAATACGAATTATTAGGTGATTGGTCAGACTCTCTCCTGGTTACAATAACAAATCCACAGCCGCCTAACAAACCAAGCAAACCATCAGGCCCACAAACAGGAAGAACTGAGAAAACTTATTCTTATTCTGCGTCAACTACTGATCCAAATGGAGATCAAATATTGTATGAATTCGATTGGGGTGATGGTACAACAGACCAGGCGGGATGGTATGACTCTGGATCCTCTGTAACCATTTCCCACTCCTGGAATAGTAAAGGAGATTATAATGTAAGAGTTAGAGCAAAAGATACAGATAACATGTGGAGTGATTGGTCCGATCCATTGACAGTACACATTGGAGAAAATCATCCCCCTAACACACCAAATACACCAAATGGAACAACTCAAGGTAGAGTAGGCGTAATGTATGATTATGTCACAAGTACAACAGACATAGATGGAGATAATCTCTACTACTGGTTTGATTGGGGTGATGGGACTAACAGTGGATGGATAGGGCCCTATGAATCTGGTGCTAGCTGCCAAGCCTCACACATCTGGAACAGTGCAAACACTTATCAGGTAAAAGTAAAGGCAAAGGATACCGAAAATGCAGAAAGCAATTGGTCAACAGTTTTAACAGTTAAAATAGAGGAAAATTCCCCGCCAAATACGCCAACTTTAGAGGGTTCTGCATCTGGAGAAGTTGATGAGCTATTACAATATACAGCATATGCTACAGATGATGGCGATAAAATAAAATACTATTTCGACTGGGGAGATGGAACAGGAGAATGGACTGGTCTAGTAGACTCTGGTGAAACAGTTTCTAGATCTCATAGATGGGATTCACCTGGAACATACATAGTAAAGGTAAAAGCACAAGATGAATATGGTGCAGAAAGCGACTGGTCTAATGAAATATTTGTAGAGATTATGCAAAGTAATAGACCACCAGAGAAACCAACAAGACCCTCTGGTCCTGCATCAGGAAAAACTGGTAAAACATATACTTATTCCGCTTTTACAACAGACCCAGATGAGGATGAAATATTTTATCTATTTGATTGGGGAGATGGGACAGATAGTGGATGGCTGGGACCATACAACAGTGGAGAAACAGTGGAAGCTTCACACAGCTGGAGTGAAAAAGGAGAATATAGTATCAAAGTAAAGGCAAAAGATGTAAATGGGTTAGAAAGCGAGTGGTCTGATACACTGGTAATCTCAATGCCGCTATCTATAAAAACGTCATTTATACAAAAGAATATTATCAGAACCACTATAAGTAGCAGAAGTATGCACAATCTGGATCTGTTTAAAACAAAAATTTGCCAAGTCAACTAATGAGACGTAATTCTAACTATTGAATACATGATTATTTAAAAAAATATTTTTATAGTAAAATCTAATATCTTTATATTGAATGTTAGATATCACTAAAAAAGGCTTTGTAAAATACTCACTTTTTGCATCTCTATATTTCTCAGAAGGTCTTATGATCGCTATAACAACTGTAGTTACTTCTCTCTATCTGAGGTCAAAAGCTGTTCCCATACCCCTAACCACACTTGCTGTAGGTGCAGCAAACATACCATGGATATTAAAGTTTGTATGGGGTCCAATAGTGGATCATTTCATAAAATATGGGAGAAGAACTTTTATCTTGTTTGGCGGATTTCTATGTGTTTTTTCAATGTTTTTGGCATCACAAATAGACCCTAGTGCCTACTTGATACTGTTTATCTTTTTAATTTTTCTAGGGCATGTTGGGATAGGTTTTATAGATGTTTCAACAGATGCCCTAGCTGTTGATATATCCACGGATGAGAATAGAGGAAAAATAAATGGCTCTATGTTCGCTGGTCAATATTCTGCCTGGGCATTGGGTTCTCTTATTTTTCCACTAATAGGCTCATTGCATGGTTATAAATATGCTTATCTTTTGAATGGTTTTATAATTCTAGCGATTCTTATTTTTCCGTTTCTTATAAAGGAGAAAATAAAATATAAGACTAAACAAAAAATTTTTAACCTAGTTGTAAAGGAGTTTAAAAAAAGAACTACACAGTTAATAACCGTTTTTTCACCACTTGTTTTCATGAACGAGGGTATACTATCTTTTATTATGCCAATTTATATGAGAGATTTTCTCAATCTCAGAGATGTTCAGATAGGAATGATATCAATGCTTTTACCCCTATTTTTAGCATTGGGTTCTGTAGCAGGGGGTACTGTTACAGATAAAATTGGAAGAAAAAAAGCCCTGTATATTTTTATTGTGCTGGATGCTATTTTTACCGCATTACTAGTTTTTACAGATAATTGGTGGAAGCTTTCTTTGATCTATAGTATAGTGGGTTTTCTTTTGGGTGCTCATTCAACAGTTGCATGTGCCTTGTTTATGGATATAACCAATCCACGTATTGGTGCAACTCAGTATGGCATATTAACTGGTATTGCAAATGTCGGTTTAAATGGTGGCGGCATGATTTCTGGGTCAATAGCAGCTGCCTTTAGCTTCGCACATGTTTTCTTGTTTGCATCTTGGACTTTTGGACCAACCTTGTTAGTACTGTATTTAATTAGGTTTAAAAACAAGAAAAAGTTTAAGTAAACTTATTAAAATGCGTTTGTATTTCCCCTTACAAAACTGTAGGGCCAGTGGTCTAGGGGTTATGACGTCGCGCTTACAACGCGGAGGTCCCCGGTTCAAATCCGGGCTGGCCCATATTTATTATTAAAAAATAGTTAGCCCCGTGGTGTAGTGGTCAATCATGTGAGGCTCTGGACCTCACGACCCAGGTTCGAATCCTGGCGGGGCTATCAAAAAACTCTTTAATGAGTAATTATTTCAGGATTGAAGTTTGCTCCCGTGGTGTAGTCCGGCCAATCATTCCGGCCTTTCGAGCCGAAGACCCGGGTTCAAATCCCGGCGGGAGCATCCTTTTGACTTTACCATTCTCAAAAATGGATAATAAAATTTTATTAAACCCTCGCCAGTTATCCTATCTCTATGAAACAATTTGCTACTCCAAATATACATCCATCTTGTTACATTGCACCATCTGCTGTTATCATAGGAGATGTGACTTTAGAAAAAGATTGTAGCATATGGCCCAATGCTGTTATCCGTGGAGATGAAAATACGATAAAAATTGGAGAAAAATCAAACATCCAAGATTGCTGTGTTATACATACTGACAAAGAGCATATTGTCACTATTGGAAAATATGTCACCCTTGGACATGGTGCAATAGTGCATGGGGCAGAAATTGAAGATGAATGTATAATAGGAATGCATGCCACCATTCTCAATGGTGCCAAGATAGGAAGAGGATCGATAATAGGTGCAAATGCCCTGGTTACAGAAAATACGAAGATACCTGAAAATAGCTTGGTTATAGGAATCCCTGGTAAGGTTATAAAAAATAGTGAAAAATTTAGAGAGATGGCAAGAAAAAATGCAGAGGAGTACGTAAACATAGCAAAACATTACAAGAAATAATTCTAGGAGATATTTATTTCTTCAATAAAACATATTTTTTTAGAAACTATGCAATCTTTCAAAAATCTAATTGCATTATTTGGTTTTATATGAGATACTGGCTCAATCAGTTTTTTATCTTTTAATCTAGAAAAACGGCTGAAAATTTCTTGCATTTTTTTATCCACTGTCTTAGCTGCTTCAAGTTCGTTCTCATAAAAAGATGTAAAATCTATTTCTTGATTCTCTACTTTTAAAACACCTGGACATTTTCCTGAAGGTAGGTATCTAATTTTGGTACCCCTGACATTTTTTATTATAGGAAAAGCCTTACAAACAAGAGGTTTAAAATCTTCAACTAGGCAAATATGATCATCATTTTTTTCAAGAAAGGGACAAACTTTATGTCCTAATGTCCAACAAAAAATAAATGCATTTTCACTTAACTTATCTATTACAAAAAACAAGGGCACTGGATGAAATTTTATACCATTTTCATCTGCAAATCTTCTAAGTTTTTTAAACTCATCATTAAAAAGTAGAATACCTATCTCACTGTTTTTTGCTCCTAGATATAGGCCTTTTTTAGCTAGTTTCTCTCCTATTATTTCTTGATTTAGGTTTACATTAGAAAAATTTGTGTTTTTACAACATAAAGCACAACGTAGGCATTCAAATTTTTTATTCATTATCCAAGATTATGAGAGAGGTTAACTTTTTATATCTTTTTGCTTGACATCACTAGTTTTCCTTGTTTCACACCTTTCATAGATTTCAACTTATCTGCTAGTTTTATTATCTCAGATGGTTTTCCCTCTACAACCAGGACTTCTAAACAATTTTCCTCATCTATGTGAACATGTGTTGTAGAAACTATGTTTCTATGGTGTTTATGTTGAATATCTAGTAATTTGTTTGGTATATCTCCAACATTGTGATCAAATATTATCGTTATTGTTCCTGCAACTTCATTTTCCTTGTCTTTCCATTCCTCTTCTATCAGATTCTCCCTTATGAGATCTCTAATGGCTTCTGATCTTGTTGAATAGCCTTTTTTATGTATGGTTTTATCAAATTTTTTCAGTAGATCAGTTTCTATGGAAACACCAAATCTTTTAATTTTTCTCATGTTTTGTAAAAGCAAGATATTGTAAACTTTTAAAAGGTTTGTTAAAATAGAAAATATTTTAACCATCTTACCAATGTAGTAACACAAAAATTT
Organism: Thermoplasmata archaeon; assembly: GCA_021162485.1. Lineage (GTDB taxonomy): Archaea > Thermoplasmatota > E2 > DHVEG-1 > B8-G13 > B8-G13. The sequence continues at coordinate 2,718 of JAGGYP010000004.1, read as the reverse complement.
TGAAAAGTGTTACTGAAAGGAGGTGAAAATTAATGGCATGTTTTCTTGTACCAGGAGCTGAGGCAGTTGTGACAACTGTTATACAAAAAGCAGTGGGTAAGGAAAAAGCGGAGAAGTGGAAGCTTGGCTGGTTAAACACATTGCTCTGGGGTGGGGTCATATTACTAGCGGTTGAACATATCTGGCATGGAGAAATTGTTCTTTGGCCGCCTTTCTTGACTGCAATGAGAAACCCAGCGGATGTTGCTCCAATGCTTCATGAGATGGCAACAATTGGTACTGCAATGGCTATAGTTATAACTTTAACATGGATCGTTTTGGTTGCACTGGCCACAATACTGCCAGAGAAAATGGCAATGAAAAAGAGAAAAATTTCAAAGGCTTAATTGGAGTGAAGGTGATAAAAAGGTGTGGCTGGTGATAGTATCTCTAGCAGCAGCAATTATAACTGCTATATGGTATGCAGTGGATGATGGCAAGTATAAACTAGGTTTTCTGAGCTTGATACTCTGGGGCACTACAATAATGGTATTTGTCGATCATCTGCTAGGGTTTCTCTCAGAGGGTGGAGAATTTTTTGAAACCACAGGAGATGCAGCTCTGCTTGGCATAGTCTTGGTGATAATCGCATTTATAATCTGGGAGATAGTTCTGCTGATTCAGGATCCTAAAGGTAAACTACTAAAGTTAAAAACTCATTAAAAATTCTCTCTTTCTTATTTTTCTCTGAGGAGTTTAAAACTTAAATTTTTTCGTAATATTTTAAATTCGATTCTGTATTACGCAACATTGGAGGCTAATTACTCTGATAGATAGCTTTGCTTTGCTATTAATTACTGGCGGAGCCAGTGCTATTGCATTTTACATGGCATGGAGTATTGGTTCTAATGATGTTGCTAATTCGATGGCAACTGCTGTTGGCGCTAAGGCTATAACATTTAGACAAGCTGTTCTGATTGCTGGTATATTGAATTTTGTCGGTGCAGTATTTGTTGGTTCACATGTAACCGAGACAATAAAGGGGAATATTGTTCAGCCTTCTATGATCCCTGATCTTCATAGCCTGTTACTAGGTTTCATTGCTTCTCTTTTGGCAGCTGCGATATGGGTCACGTTATCCACTTGGAAGGAAATGCCTATCTCTACTACTCATTCCGTGGTTGGTGCACTCGTCGGCTTTGGCCTAATCGCAGGTGGCAGCTCAAGTATAAATTGGATAAAACTAGGAGAAGTCGCATCTAGTTGGGTGTTATCACCAATAGTTGGTTGTATTCTTGCATTTTTTGTCTTCAAGATAATAGTAAAACTAATTTTCGAAAAATCTAAGCCTGTAGAATCTGCAAAAATAGTTGGACCAGGTATAATTGGCGTAACAGCGTTTATGATAGTGTCTTCCTTATTGATGAAGACCCATCTTGGAGAAAAAATTGGTATAACCAACGATTTAACAGCAATTATAGCTTCTATTTTCGTTGGCATAGTGATTGCTCTGATTTCCATATTTCTACTTCGTAATATCAAAGCAAAATCTGCAGAGGATTATGAGACAGTAGAACGAATATTTAGAAGGTTGCAGATAGTTACTTCTTGTTATGTTGCTTTTTCCCATGGTGCAAATGATGTAGCAAATGCTATTGGTCCCGTCGCTGGGATAATACCACTTGCAACTGGGGAAGGGTTTAGTTCTACTGCTCCAGTACCTATTTGGCTCCTTGCTCTAGGAGGTCTTGGAATAACAATAGGTTGTATGACATGGGGTCATAAAGTCATGCGAACCCTGGGTTATAGAATAACTACACTAACAAACACAAGGGGTTTCTCCGTGGATTTTGGTGCAGCGACTACGGTGCTTATAGCATCAAAACTTGGTATGCCTATATCCACGTCTCATACCGTGGTTGGAGCTGTTATTGGTGTAGGTCTCGCTAGAGGTCTTGCTGCAGTGGACTTAGGTGTGATTAAAAAAATAATAATATCCTGGTTGCTAACTGTGCCTGTTGCAGCTGGCACGTCAGCATTGATATTCTTACTGCTAAAATTAATAATGTAGAAAAAGAATATGTGTTAAGGAGAGGTGAAGGAAGTGAAGGAAGAAATTAAGCATTTCAGAGCGCCAATAAAAGATACATTAAGGAGAAAGTCTCCATTTGATGGTCTCCTGGAGCATATGAAAATAGTTAAAAAATGCATTTCGCTTTTAGGAGAAGGATTGACAAAATATATAGATGGAGACTATGAAAATTTCTCAAAACTTGCAAAAAAAGTATCTGATTTAGAGCATACTGCAGATTTAATAAAAGGGAATATAAGAGCTCATCTTCCAAAGAATATTTTCATGCCTGTAGACAAGGGGGAATTCTTATGGTTATTAAGAGAGCAAGATGCAATACTTGATCATGCAGAAAACTTGGTGGAAATGCTTGATATGAGGCGTACAAAGATTCCAAAGGAGTTAAGAGATGATTTTAAAAAACATGTAAACCTTGTTGTATCTACTGTAGAAGCTATGGAAAAAGCTGTGGAAAATGTCAAGGATCTATTGGAAACTAGTTTTATAAGGAGGGAGAGAGAGCAAACAAAGAAATTTATATATGAGGTACATAACAGGGAGTGGCAGGCAGATAAGGCTAAGTATACTATAACAAAAAACATTTATAAACTTGAGAAAAAACTTAAACCAATGGATATATATCATTTGTTGAAGATAGCTGATTGGAT
>JAGGYP010000085.1 GCA_021162485.1 Thermoplasmata archaeon | reverse complement strand
TTTCTCCTATCTCTCCTCCTCTTATTCCTGCTATTGCTTCTTTTATTCCACTTGCTAGGTTCGATCTTAGAGTAAATATGGTCCAGAGACCACCGACAACCATTGCTCCAACGCCGATGTATCTAATCTGGTCGCTCCATATCTGCATAAAACCTTCTAATGGAGTGGCTACACCTGCGGGGATTCCATTAACAAGGACAATAAGTGGAGCTATTATTGCCCAGCCTAGGAGACCACCTACAAAAACTAGAGATGCTATTCTTGGTCCGATAATCCATCCCACACCCAACAGTGCAGGTGATGCAGCAATGCTTCCATAGAAATATCCTTCCCTTGTTGTACTTCCTATCGCATATTTCCCAATACTCACTATTCCATCTATTATTCCTCTAAAAACATGAAGTGCAACTTGGCCGAATTTGAATAAAGCTGCTATTATTGCACCTATGATCATCCATATGCCGCTTACTGCCTCTCCATCGTCCTTCTTTTTCTTCTTTTTATCTAAATGTGTTTCTCCAACAGTTGTTGTTAATACTGCAGCAACTGCAACACCTTCTGGGAATGGGAGGTCTGTCTTTATTATAAGAGCTCTTCTCAATGGAACCATCCATAGTACACCAAGAACACCACCGATCATAGCGATCAAAGTGGTTTCCCAATAATGGATATACTGCCATCCGCCCAGGCCCATTCTATTCAAAACAACAAGTGCAGGTATTGTAAAAATCACTCCAGCAGCTAATGCTTCACCAGCTGCTGCACCCATCATACCTAGGTTAACCTCGAGTATAGTTCCTTTGAAGGGCCTTAAAATAGCAAAAGCCATAACAGCTCCTGGTATAACTGCGGAGACAGTCATACCAGCATATAAACCTAAATAAGCATTTGCAGATCCTAGTATTACTGCCAACAATGCCCCAACTAAAACGGCTCTTATTGTAAATTCTGGTATCGTGGTTTCTGCTGGGATAAAGGATTTGAAATCTTCACGCGACATTTATATCAACCTTTTAAATCAATTTTTTAATATGGTATCATATTTATAAAACCATCGCTTTTACCTTTTTATTTTCCAATACTAAAGTGAATTTTATTATATATTAATTTTTTCATTTTTATTATTCTATATTATAACGTAGAATGCCTGCTATTCCACCAAATGCTCTATAGAGGGCATCACCTTCGTCACTATCTCGAGATATTAGTTCTACTTTTGCACCTGTTTCCTCCGCCAGCTCCGATAGCTCATCTATCAAATCTTTTTTCTCCTCCATTACCATTTGAGTTGGGTTTTCACATTTAGGACAGTTTGGTGGTTCAAATTTTTCTAATTTGCTTTCCTCAACTGTTTTTTCCATTGTATAACCACAGGCAGGGCATTTAAAACTAATCCTATAGTTCCTCAAATCCTCGGATAATAATAAAGTATCAACTGCGCCCATGTTCAAGGCTTTTCTCACTTCTTCTTCGCCATAAACAGCTCGGCTTTTGTTTTTATTAGTAACCTCCTGTAGAAATCTCTTTACAATATTTTTCTCTTTTGCTATTTTAAGATTTGACATTACCTCAGATGCTGCTGATACTAACTCTCTTATACCTGATTCATCTGTGTATCCTGTATCCAAAACTGCTATTATTTTCTTCTGAATCTCATGATGTAAATAGTTGCTATCTACAAAATATTGTTTTGTTGGACCGGGACCGCCGACAAATATTCCCTTTAGGTTCTTTTCTTTCAGGAAAATATTGCTTATTTTTTCACCACATTCAACAAACCATTCATGTGCAGCTATCTCTGTTAATCTTTCAAATCTTCTCTGAGATTGACCTCCTCTACCATGCTTACCTGGGACTCTAGAGGTTAGATGACTTAAAATCTCTACTCTTTTTCCTCTCAGAACTCCTATGGTGCATTCTCTTCTATCAATCAAGAATAAACCATATATTTCATCTTCTGCAAGCATTTCTTCAAGAGGTTCTAGATAAAAAGATGAATCACACCTGTAGAGAAATGTTGTTATTGGAAGAGGAGGCTCTATAAGGTAGGCAACCATTTCAGTTTGATCGCTGCCAATGTTTTTATGACCAACAAAAACAGCTAAACCATTTGGCGGGGGAGTTTTAAAATATCTTAGTCTGCTCATTATAGACTCAATAGCCGAAAGAACATTTTTCCTAGTTGTTTTAGATTTAATATTTGATGATTCTGAATATTCATTCCTAAGATAAGCCATAACATCAGATATCTGGCGAGTTGGTGGTATGTACAAAGAGATTAATTCTGTATGCTGACCTTTGCATGCTTTAAGCTCTTCTAATTTTCGTTTAAGATCATATTTCTCTTTATCTGTCAGTTGTTTCATTTTTATCTTCCTGGTCAAGGGTGTTTTACAATAAGTTATCCATTAAAAACATTTCTATGAGGGGTTTATTATATTTCCAATATCTCGTTATCATCTGGAGTATAAACTTCAGCAAATTCACTCAGGGGATCTATCAAGGGTTTTCTGTCGTCACTATGAAATAGAACTATTTTTTCTGGTTCGCAAGCTTTGGCAAACTCTATAAGCTGAGAATGCCCTGCATGAGCTGAGAAATCAAAGTAATCTACTTTACATCTAACCTTTTCAACTACACCATATAAATCTATTTTCTTTTTATCTAAGAGCAATCTTCCGTTTGTTCCCTCTACCTGATAACCTGTCAAGAATATGGCGTTTCTTTTATCTTCCTTGAGTTTGTTAATGTACCACAAAACTGGGCCTCCATCTAGCATGCCACTTGTTGTTAATATGATTTCTCCTTTCAATGCAAGTTTTCTACCATGATTTGAGTAAACAAGGTTTACATTTTCTAATGCCTTTCTTAGTTTATTTGGTGCTCTAAGATGTTGAGGGTAATCTAGAAATATCTTGGCAATTTTTTTACCCATCCCATCAAGCCAAACATCGTAACCAGCTTTGTCTAGAATCATTAGCAGCTCTTGTGTCCTAGCTACAGCAAAAGCTGGGGCTATTACTATTCCTCCTCTACTAACGACTTCATCTATTTTATCAAGAAATTCTTTCTCCAGCTCTCCCCTGTCTGGGTGATCTCTTCCAGCATAGGTTGCTTCTAAGAATAGGATGTCACATTTAACCGGGTGGGCTCCCCATATTAGATGAGTATTTATAACATTGATATCTCCAGTAAAAAGTATGTTCCTGGTTCCTCTTAATTCAAACATTAGGGAACCAGGTATGTGACCTGCAGAATGAAAATGCACCTCTGTTCCTGCAATATCTCTTATCTGAGATGGTTCAACATCAATGTAACTGCTCCGAGATGCTCTTATCTCTGCCTTAGAATATGGTACAGGATAACCCTCCATTTTTGCAACTTTTATTGAATCTATCTGCAGGATTTCACTAATTTCTCTAGTCAAATTTGTTGTCATAACCTGTGTTTCTGTTCTACTACACAGGTAAGGCATCATACCAGAGTGATCAAGGTGACTATGCGATAGGAATATAATATCTAATGGTGGTGCATCCAATGGATACGTTGGCGGCTTACCAGGGGATAAACCATAGTCAAATAACATCCTAAGGCCATCTGTCTCTAGAGTTAACCCTAACCTACCAACCTCGCTGCTGCCACCAAGGAATCTGATTTTCAGCTTGTTATCCATACTTATTACACCTTAACTTAGAAAAGTTGATTATATCCTGGTATAAAAACCTTCCTACCTTGATTTCGGTTCGACTATAAGAGTTAGCTCTTCTCTTCCAACAACTACAACCTCTGTATCTGGCTTAATTTCTCCTCTCTTAGCTCTTGCTTTCCAATACTCACCTTCCAATTTGATATAGCCTTCTTTCTCTGAATCAATCCTATCAACTGTTATCGCTTCTTTGCCTACCACGTCAATAGCAGGTTTTTTCTTTCTTATCTTCAAAAACTTGATCAGGATGAATACAAAAAATGCTGCTATAACAAGCACTGGTACAAGTAGAAAAACAACCAGCATTTGCTGATATTCTTGTGATATCAGCCATTTCATATTTTGATAATTTGGTATCATAAATAAGGCACCAATTATTATTGAAATTAGACCCCCTACTCCAATTACGCCAAAGCCTGGTGTTACAAATAGTTCTATAGCTAGCAATATAAACCCTACTATCAATAGTAGTATCGCTATATAAGAAATACTAAATCCTAAAGCTAGCAATGATATTATAATTGCTATTGCCCCGAATATTTCAGCACCATAACCTGGTGCAGATAAACCTGTTAACAGAGAGAATATTCCTGCTATTAACAAAAGAGATGCGACTATTGGATGTGAGATAATACGCAAAATGTATATTTTAATTGATGGTTTGAAAAATATTTTACTAATACCATGTGTAGAGAGTGTTACATTACCATGTGTTGTTTCTATTGTTTTCCCATCCAATGCCTCTAATAAGCTGTCTATATTTTTCTCTACATAATCTATAGCACCTAGTTTTAACGCCTCACTGGCGTTTAGATTCATATTTTCTATAACAAATTTTGACATTATCGAGCTGTTTCTACCATGTGAATTTGCTCTTTCTACTAACCACTCAACTAGGGCATTAATAATCTTTGAATCATTGATATATCTTGTACCTGTTGGTGTTAGTTCTACAGGTTGACATGATCCAATAATTGTATGTGGCGCCATAGCTGCTATATGAGTGCTTTCCAAAATAAATACGCCAGCAGACCATGCCTTTGCACCACTGGGATAAACAAAGCCTATAACTGGTTTTCTACTATTCTCTATCATATCTGCTATCTTGAATGTTTCATCAAGGCTTCCACCTTGTGTGTCTAAAATAATGATATTTGCCACACAATCTTCTCTCTCAGAAAAATCAAATGCTTCCCCGACAAGTTCAGTCGTTGCTCCCGTTATAGACTCTTTTATTTCGACAATGTTTACAAATTTGTTGGTACTACCAACTAGTGAAAAAGATAAAAAGAAGATAAAAATGAGTAGGTAAATTATGATTTTTTTATTTACTCTCATTTTTTGTTTTCCTTGAAAATGCTTTTGTTAAACCGGCTACTGTTCCTACTCCCATCTCCCCACCAGGCACAACTATCAGATTCTTTTCTCTAGCAATTTCTGCCAGTGTCTGTAGTTCTCTCAATCTCAAAGCCATTGGAGCTTTTTCATAGAGTCTTGCAGCCTCTGTCATTTTCTTTGATGCTTGGTACTCTCCCTCTGCCATTATTATCCTGGATCTTCTCTCTCTTTCAGCCTCTGCTTGTTTAGCAATAGCTCTGAGCATCTCTTCTGGTATAACAACATCTCTTATAGTAACTGCGGATACTTTTATACCCCATGGGTTTGTGCCTTCGTCAATGATCTTCTGTAATCTCTTATTTAGCTCCTCTCTTTGTGATAATAAATGATCTAGTTCAACTTGTCCAAGTACATCTCTAAGAGTTGTTTGGGCTAACAATGCAGTTGCAGCCTCATATCTTTGAACTTGGACGACTGCCTTCTCTGGATCTACCACTCTAAAATAAACAACTGCATCAACATCGACTGTAACATTATCTTTTGTGACAACTCTTTGTTTTGGAACATCTAATACTCTAGTTCTGAGATCTATTCTTATAATCTGGTCTATTATTGGAATTATCAATACCAGACCTGGTCCTTTTATCCCAAGCAGTCTGCCCAACCTGAAAATCACTATTCTTTGAAACTCTGGCAAAATTTTTATCGCAGATGCTAGAATAGTCAATAATATTATTACTAGAAAGACTATCATTCCTATAATTGTTGGATCCAAAACACTACCTCCCTCTCAAGTTCTAATGTTAAATACCATGCTCTCTATTTAAATATTCTGAAACTCTCATCCATATTTTATTTAAATTAATTATAATAAAAAAATTTAAATATTATAGTAGTTTTAATTAATTATCTGATGAGAGGAAAAACAACAATTGTTGAAAGGATTATAGTGATTTTGATCATATTCTTATTCTTGGTTACATCTTTTTTTCCATCCATCACTACAGGTAAAGTAAAAACATTTTCAAAAGATGTAAACAAAAAAACCATTGCAAAAACAATGGGCAATTGTAAAATTTTTGTCAAAATCAAGGAGATTAAAGCTCTAGAGAATCCTGATCCATGGCCCTGGGCAGCAGCTGCTGATTTTAAGGTTATAGTGAAAATCGATGGATTCACCTATAGTAAAAGTTTTGATTCTGATAAAAATCATATCTATCCAAACTGGATTGCCACTCATTCTTTTGAGTATAAAGAAAAAATAGATATCAATATAAAATTAGTAGACAGAGATCCCGACACAGATGATGTATGTGATATTAACCCAGAAGTTGGGATCAAATCATGCAATCTAACCTATAATGTGAATAAAGACTCATGGAGTGGAGATGATGATGGGACTGGGCATTCAAAAGGTGATGGAAAAGATAAGCCACAGTGTGAAATTTGGTTTGAAATCTGGGATGAGTGTAACGATGAAATGAGTGTAGATGCTGGTGGTCCCTATCGAGCTAAAGTAGGTGAGGAAATACAATTACCTGGATCAGCAACCGGTGGACAACCTCCTTACAGATGGTGTTGGTATTTTTACAAAAACGATGAAAAAATTGGGCAAGCAGAAGTGCAAAATCCAGTTGTAAAATTTTATTCAGTAGGAAAAATAGATGTTTTTTTAAGAGTTTATGATGACAGAGGAGATTTTGCAGATGATCACACCACTCTAACTATATTTGAAGAAGAAAAAAAGGATAAATATGTGGTGATAGTAGCAGGAGGGGATGGTCTTGGTGATGTTAGCTGGTGGCCTGATGACAGAGCTGATGATGAGGATTTTGAAGATGAAGCAGAATATGCATATGAGACCTTTAAGAATCTGGGTTACAGTGATGATGATATATATTATTTGAGTGGTAAAAGCTTGAAAAAAGGTGGAGATGCTCTCACCACTAAGGACAATGTTAAATATGCTATAACAAAATGGCTAAAAAGTAAATCAGATAGAAATAGTGATATTTTTATTTTCATAGCCGGGCATGGAACTTATATTCCTAAATTAGGTAGCGTTGTAGCAGTATATCCTGGTAGACCATGGAATGTATGGGAGGTTGTTATGAGTAAGGAAATGGCTATTTGGCTGAGCGAATTGAAATATTCAACCTGTACTGTAGTAATAGAGGCTTGTCAATCTGGTGGGTTTATAGAAGATCTAAGTGGTAGAAATAGAATAATTATGACTGCTACTGATCATTTTAACCCTGCATACTGTGGTAGTTTTCCATATCCATTTTTTGGAGAGTTGAGAAAAACTAGTGACACCTACAAACCATCATATGGTGATGCTTGGATGGCTGCTGATAAACGCGTTGACGGTAATTCTCCTGATGAGCAAAACCCTTTGATTGATGACAATGGTGATAGAAAAGGCTATGGTGATAACAGGCTGAATTTATTGCCCAATGATAAAGATGGAGATGGACAGTATGATCCAAGTGAAGATGGCTGGCTTGCCATCCAAACATTCCCATAGAGAGTTTTTATTAATAAATTTATAAAAGGCAAATTCATTACCTTTTGGAGAGTGATTTCTTTGTTTAAAATAGAAAAAATTTATGCAAGACAGATTCTGGATTCGAGAGGTAATCCCACTCTGGAGGTAGAGGTGGAAACAAAACTATCAAAAGGTGTTTTCTCTGTTCCCTCTGGTGCCTCCACCGGTTCACATGAGGCTTTAGAACTTAGAGATGGAAACAAAGAGTATAAAGGGAGGAGTGTCAAAAAAGCTGTCAATAACGTTATCAACAAGATTGCTCCAAGTTTAATTGGATTGGATGTGAGAGAGCAAAAAGAAATAGATGAGATAATGATAGAGCTTGATGGTACACCAAATAAATCTGTGCTTGGTGCAAATGCAATTTTAGGATGTTCTGTCGCTTGTGCAAAGGCAGCTGCAGCCTCATTAAAAATCCCGGTATATGAGTATATTGGTAAACTTTGTGATAGAAAACCTTCTGTTTTGCCTGTGCCTTTTATGAACGTGATTAATGGTGGGAAGCACGCGGGTAACAATCTTGATATTCAAGAGCATATGATAGCTCCAGCTGGTGCGGGATCATTCAGCAAAGGACTTAGGGCATGCGTAGAGGTTTATTTTAGATTAGGAGAAATACTCAAGGAAAAATATGGTAAGAGTGCTGTAAACGTTGGTGATGAAGGCGGTTATGCGCCTCCATTGGATAACCCTGAGGAGCCTTTTAAATTGATAAAAAAAGCGATTGAGGATTTGAACTATGGAGATATCATCAAACTTGGTTTAGATGCTGCAGCAACTGAGTTTTATAAAGATCAACGTTACATCGTAGATGGCAGCTCTTATGATATAGATGGACTGGTCAATTTCTACGAGGGACTGGTTAATGAGTACGATATTATATCTGTAGAGGATCCATTTGCAGAGGATGACTGGGATGGTTTTAAAGAAATTACAAAAAAGTTAGGGAAGAAAATCCAGATTGTTGGAGATGATCTCTTTGTAACCAACAGGGGTAGAATCAAAAAAGGTATAAATCTTAGGGTTTGTAACTGTTTGCTGCTAAAAATAAATCAAATCGGTACGTTGACAGAGGCGCTTGAAGCTGCAAATCTTGCCTTTGAAAATGGTTATAATGTAATGGTTTCTCATAGATCTGGTGAAACCTGCGATCCATTCATAGCTGATCTCGCTGTTGGAATAAATTGTGGACAGATAAAAACTGGCGCACCTTGTAGAGGAGAAAGAGTTGTTAAGTACAATAGACTTCTCAAAATTGAGGAAGAGATGAAAAACTGGAAATATTCCCTTCCTTTTAAATTTTAATTTATTTCCAAGAATTTCAAGCACAAGTTTTTTTATTACATAACCTATACCTAGTTTGGGGTGAAAAACATGAAAATTCTAGTAACAGATAAGCTTGTGGATGAGGCTATTAGCTTACTAAAAGAAAAAGGATTTGAAATAAAATATGAGGAGTTAGATCACGATGGAATACTAAACGAGATAGCCGATTATGATGGAATGATTGTGAGAAGTAGAACAAAAGTTACCTCTGACATAATAGAAAAGGGTGCATCTGGTAATCTAAAAGTTATTGGCAGAGCAGGTATAGGTGTAGATAACATTGATGTAGAAACTGCTTCTAAGCATGGAATATATGTGGTAAACTCTCCAACTGGATCAACAGCAAGTGTAGCAGAGCTTGCTATAGCACATATGCTCTCTTTGTCAAGACATCTTATAAGAGCAGATAATACGATGAAAAAAGGAGAATGGGCAAAGAAACAGCTTAAAGGGTTTGAGCTATTTAACAAAACCCTTGGTCTAGTTGGTTCTGGCAACATTGCTCAGCATGTAGCCAAAATAGCCAAAGGTTTTGGAATGAATATTTTGGTTTATTCACCCCATTGCACAGATGAAAAAGCAGAGAGAATGGGTGGAAAAAGAGTGGATCTGGAGGAACTGCTAAAAAATTCGGATTATGTTTCATTGCATATACCACATACTCAGGATACACACCATCTCATAAACAAGGAAAGATTGCTATTAATGAAAAACACTGCATATCTTATAAATTGTGCAAGAGGAGGAGTTGTTGACGAAAAAGCACTTTACGAAGTATTATCTGAAAAACGCATAGCCGGTGCAGCAATAGATGTCTTTGAAGAAGAACCACCATCATCAGATAATCCCCTGTTGAAATTAGATAATGTTGTTTTGTCACCCCATATAGGTGCTGCAACCAAGGAGGGGCAGATAAGAGCTGGCGTAATCTGCGCCGAACAAGTTATAAAGGTCTTAAATGGTGAAGAACCAGATTATTGGGTAAACCGGGAAAAAATGCTGGTTAAATGATGTGATGGTATGGAGAATATAGATTCCATTATGGATGCTATAGAAAAATATATGGATGAAAAAGATGAACTGAGAGAGAGATCAATAAAATCTTGTAGAAATATAATCAGGTATTCAAGAAAAGCAATACAAAAGATGCATAGAAATAATAACATAGAGGCGGCGAATGATTTAGAGAAGGCTTTAGCGGAGCTTACAGAAATAAGCTCTCTACTAGGGGATAAACATGAGGATCTTCTCTATACCGGGTTCATGGAAAACGCATATAAAGAGTTGAGCGAGGGTTTTTGCTTATTAAGCATACTTCAGGGTGAAAATCTACCCAGGCCAGAGGATCTAAATGTAACACCTTCATCTTATCTTCTCGCTCTTGGTGATGTAGTTGGTGAGCTGAGAAGGTTTGTTCTTGATAACATAAGGAACAATAGATACGAAGATGCAGAGAAATTTTTTAACAATATGGAAAGGATATACAACTCCTTATTAAGATTTGACTATCCCTCTGCCATGCTTTCCATTAAAAAGGTACAGGATAGTTGTAGATATTTGATAGAAAAAAGCAGGGGAGATTTAACTGTTGCATTGTGTAACAAAAAAATAGAAGAAAAGCTGAAGGAGCTAGAGGAGACAGAGAAAGAGGAAAAAGAAGAAGGAAAAAAAGAGATAGAAGATCTAAACATTGACAAAGTGTGGTAACTTTCGTTGTTTTTTGATAAAATTTACCTTTATAAAACTCGAAATCTTTATAAAAGCAGTTTATATACTGCTTTTAAAGGGAGGTTTTAAAGAGAAATGTTCAATATAAATATTGAAAACATTGTTGCTTCTACAACCATATCTGATGAGTTGGATTTATCTAAATTAGCAAAGAAGGCCTCCGGTGCTGAATACGATCCAAACAAGTTTCCAGGTCTTGTATTGCATTTTACTGAGCCAAAATCTGCAGCATTGGTTTTTTCAAGTGGCAAAATAGTTTGCACTGGCGCCAGAAGCATAGAACAAGTTAAGCAAGCCATAGACAAGATATGTGAAACAATCAAGAAGGCTGGTTTCAAGATTATAGATGAACCTGAGATTAATATACAAAATATTGTTGCATCTGCTGATCTTAAAAAGGAATTAAACCTTGATGCTGTTGCTATTGGCATAGGTCTAGATAAAGTTGAATATGAACCGGAGCAGTTCCCCGGGTTGGTTTACAGATCTGAGGACCCACGTGCTGTTATACTATTGTTTGGATCTGGTAGACTGGTCTGTACTGGGGCGAGAAAACCAGAGGATATCTCAAAAGCAATAGAAAACCTCTACAACGAACTAGAGGCATTGGGTGTATAGAACTTTTTAAAAACAATCTAAAAAAGTTAAGGAAGGTACCCAGGTTAGAGTATGTTAAAAATTGAAGTACAAAATATTGTTGCATCTTCGACGCTCGCAAAGAAACTGGATTTGGATACTATTGCTAAAACTCTAGAGAATACAGAATATGAACCAGAGCAATTTCCAGGATTGGTTTACAGGTTAAAGAAACCAAAAACTGCTGTTCTTCTTTTCAGAAGTGGAAAAGCAAATTGTACTGGTGCAAAAAGCATTAGAGAAGTAGAGGAAACTTTTAACATTGTTCTAAATGAATTAAAAACTATAGGTGTAGAAGTAGTTGAAAAACCAGAGATTAACATACAAAATATTGTTGCAATTTCTGATTTAGGCGTAGAGTTTAACCTCAACGAAGTTGCAGTTGGTCTTGGGTTGGACAAGGTTGAGTATGAACCAGAACAGTTCCCCGGGTTGGTTTACAAATTTAGTAACCCTCCTGTAGCTTTCCTAATATTTGGGTCTGGCAAAATAGTTTGTGCAGGAGCAAAAAAGATTGAGGATATAAATAGAGCTGTTGACAAGCTTATCGCAGAGCTATCCTCTCTAGGATTACTTTATTAGATCATAAGGCGATATATAATCTCCATGTTTTTCTTTTGCATCTATTAATCTTTTTTTCTCTTCTTATAAAACTTCAAATAGAATTGGAGCTGTGTCTTTTACTCTCTCAGTGTAAATCTTCTTTATTCTTTCAATCTTTGCCAGATTTTAGGGATTCTTATCATAAATTGTTTTATGTAATCCTCTTCTGAATAATTTTTATCCAAAATTTTTTTGAATAACCTTTTTAAATCT
>JAGGYP010000037.1 GCA_021162485.1 Thermoplasmata archaeon | reverse complement strand
TTTATTATAGTTCTTGATTATTGTTCTATGGGGGACTCAGGTATAGGAAAAATCATAAGACAACTTCTTGGTCAATCTACTGAGGTGAGACATACTTGGTAGTAAATAACAGGAGATGTGAAATAGAAATTATTTCAGATATACTCTCACTTTGCAGAGAGGGTGCTAAAAAAACCCAGATCTTGTATAGGACAAATTTAAGCTACACACAACTTCGTGATTATCTTTCCTTCCTAATCAAAGCAGGTGTTTTAGAAGAAAATAATACCAAACCATATAATGTATATGTAACTACTCACAAGGGTTTAGAAATATTGGATAACATTAAACATCTCGTTGAAAAGTTGAAAATCGATTAATCTTCTTTGTTTTTTTTCTATAGTATTGTTTCATAAATATTATTTAAATTTTTTGTGTTATTTGAATTGGTTGCCATATATTCGCAAGGACGTGAGATCTTTGGATGAAATTCTAGAAGAGGAGAATATGAAGCGGCTTATTGACCTCTTTCTAAAAATGAGTTTTATAGGTTTCGACGAACTGAAGATGGAGGAGAGGGAAGAGTTTGTAAGGTTGCTTGGTGAGAAATTCAAGGGGAAATTTGACAGCTTCCATAGTAGACTTGATCAAATCGAGGAACGTTTAGAGAAGTTGGAAAGAGTTTTAAATCAATAAGTCAGCTTCTAAAGATAAAAATCATATTCATAGAGAAATCCTCTAGAGTATTCTTCCATATTATTTATATAGAAGTTTATTCTTTTTTGATAATGGGATGGGAAAGTGAGTATTAAAAAAATTTGTTTAGTAATGTTAGTTTTTGTATTGTATGTCTCAACAAATGTTGCCTCAGAGCAACTAGTAGCAACCGAGGGTAAACCTATTACTATTCGCACCTATGTTAGAGTTGTAGACCCAAATGCGACAAATACTACCTATGAGGAGACTGAGGATGTTAGCTCAGTGGAAAATACAAAAGAGGATGTTGAAAAAGGTTTTTTTGATATCTTGACTGGTTATGTGATTACTCTATTTTATAGTATTTTGGGTAGTTTATCTGCTCTAGGGTTTAAATAAAATAGTATAGCTTATAGAGGATTACTACATAAAGTTTTAAATATACAAAAATATAAATGTTAAAAGGGGGCATAAGTTATGAAAATATCTGATTTAAAGAAAAATGTAATGCTGATACTTGTTGTGACTTCTTTTGTGGCTATGATCTTTGCACCAATGGTTAATGCCAGTGTTTTTTCTCTGAATAAATCGGTTGTTGAGAAAGATAAAATGCAGGATGTTCTATCGTCTATAAAAATAGGTGACATCAAACAGATATTTGAAAAATATGTGGATGAAGTTGAGAAAGCTGGGATTTCTACCAAAGAGGTTAGATTAAAAATAGCAAAAACATTCAACACATTATATGAGCATGGTATAACAGATGATGATCCTCTACAAAAGTTGGTGTCATTAGTTGAATCTGGTGCACTTGCTCTACCTGGGCTTTTCCAGCTTAACGTACTTTGTAAAATCACAAGTTTTTGTTTAGTTGGCATAGAATTTGATATTACATTGTTCACAACTGGTATGGTATGGTTTGGTGCCAGTCTGACAAAATCATATGATAGTCAGGTGCCGATAATGCCAGATCAGATATCCTTGTCTCTCATAGGAATAGTGATAGGATTTAATGGGGATTTTGATGTTTACTGGAGTTTTCCATTGGGTGCAATTGAGTTAAAAGGCTGGCATATGGAAGGAGATACAATCCTAGTTTTTGCCATATAAAGTGGAAAACTCAAAGAAAAATGGTTTTCTCAAATTTGTGATCTCATGTTTTCAAAGCAGAGTATGTTAATCATTGGATAAAATCATAAAAGATAGGAATATGTCTGAGGTTGGGGGAGGTTAAATGGAGTCTTGTCTCTAGTTTTGGCAGATATTTTTATGGGACAATAAACAGCGGGAATAATACATAGGCAAGTGGCCAGAGAGCTGTTAGAAATATGTATACTATAGCGAAAGTGAAATCACTGTAGAGACCAGGAACCATGTTAAACATCATTACTATATCATATAGGATTATGATTTGTGTAAAAGGATTGCCAGCTGCTATGGCATTGATAACTGCACCTGCTACTGTTCCAATTCCAGGGAGCAATACTGTTCCAAGTGCTGCTCCCCAAGCTGCAGCCAGGAGTACGCCTATTAGATAAGTAATTAGGACAATATCTTCAGATGTGATGTTATTATCTTTGATTCTGCTTTCTAAATCTTTGATTTTACTTTTCAAGTTTTTCAATATGTTTTCTAGCTTATCTAGGGTTAATGCTTTATAATTGGAAACTACTTTTTTCAGAATGTTTTCAATAATAGGTTTTTGTGATTCTATTTTTTTGATGATACTGCTTATATCTATGTTTGGAAATAGTTTGCTAATTGTTTTTTGCGCCTTGTTAACAAAAGATTGTGTTTTATCTAGTGCTTTTCTGAAATCATTGGTAACACAAGGTAGTTGTTTTGCTTTCACATTTTTTACTGCGATCTTGTTTAAAACAGTTGGTTGTGCTATAGTGGCTGATGATATCATTACAAATGCTGCTACAAATGCTCCTATGAAACATGTTAAATTTTTTATTTTCATCTACCAAACACCCAATTGTTAATATAAATAATAATTTATATATAAATGTTTTTCTATTATAATAGATGTGGATCTCTTGTTTATATTTAGAGAAACTGTTTTTGGATTAAATAAAAAATAAAAATTGTACAAAGAGGCTATTTTAATTTTTTAAAAGATAATTGTACATG
>JAGGYP010000065.1 GCA_021162485.1 Thermoplasmata archaeon | reverse complement strand
TGTTTTATCTAATACTGTCACAGTTAATGGTATAGCTGGTGACCCCGATGACGAGTTAGAAAAAGTTGAGATTAAAATTGATGATGGTCAATGGATCGAGGTTAGTGGAACAACAAGCTGGTCATATCAGCTGGATACAACACAATTTCCAAATGGCCAACATATCCTCTATGCCAGAGCATATGATGGAGAGAAATACTCAGGTGTAGAAGATGATACCTATAATAGAGTATCTTTTACTGTGGAAAATGAGGAACAACCATCTGAAAATCAGGCACCAACAGCATCTATAACATACCCCATAGATGGTGCGACTGTTAGTGGTATAGTGAACATAACAGGTACTGCAAGTGATCCAGATGGAAGCGTAACCGCTGTGTTTGTAAAAATTGGAGATAGGAACTGGGTCGCAGTAAATGGAACTACAGCCTGGTATTACATATGGGACACCTTAAACTTTGACAATGGCGAACATGTGATATCAGCATATGCAATAGACAATGATGGAAAATCATCATCTGTTGAATCAGTAACTGTAAATGTTGATAACCCAGTTAATAAACAACCACAAATAGATATCACATATCCAAAGAATGGAGATACAATAAGTGGTGCAGTAAACATAACAGGTACTGCAAGTGATCCAGATGGAGATAATACAATCGACAGAGTAGAAATTAAGCTTGGAAATGGAAACTGGCAACTTGCTACTGGTACTGTAAATTGGTACTACATATGGGATACATCTTCTATTGATTATGAGGAAGATTTTTCAATCAGCGCTAGAGTATATGATGTAAACGGTAGTTCCTCGCTCAAAGTGATTTCCGTAACAATCAACAATCAAGGAGGTAATTCAAGACCGACTATCACTATCACCTCGCCAGAAGATGGCACAATTGTGACTGAGAAAACTATAAAAATTGAAGGCACTGCAAGTGATTCAGATGGCTCAATATCTATTGTTAAAATAAGAATTGGTGGTGGAGAATGGAAAACAGCATCTGGAACAACATCTTGGTCCTACAACCTGGATGTTTCAAATCTTATCAAAGGTCCTATAACCATAAAGGTTGTTACATATGATGACAAAAATTTAGCCTCTCAGGAAGCTACTATAACATTAAACATACAATACCAGCCAGAGAAAGGAAACGAAACACCTGGGTTTGAAATAATATTTATGATGACAGCAATACTTATTATCTTATTCCTAAAGGGGAAAAAGGAATGAGTATTAGATTTAAGCGTCTAATAACTCAATTTGGTTTCTTAATTGGAGCTAATCTGGGAGCTCTTAGAATCAAAACCGGGTTTTGCTATCCTTTTTTCTACTGCCATGGCTGCCCCTATTCGTTAGCTGGTTGCCCCCTAGGCACTATTGAGCATGGTGTATACAAAGGCAAAATAGTATTTCAACTGATTCTTTTTCCTATTCTAATAATAGCGGCTATCTCTCTCATATTTGGAAGAGCTGCATGTGGATGGGCATGCCCAATTGGTTTACTCCAAAGAGGAACAGCTAAACTTGCTAAAAAAATAAAAAACACAAAAATTGCTAAAAAAATTGGGGAGAACAAAATCGATTCCTATATAAGATATTCAAAATATGTAATACTAATAACACTAGGTATAATAACAACTGCTACAATAGGTTTCATGTTCACAGATATCTGCCCTGTTGGTTTTCTAACAGGAACCATCCCAATACTAGCTACAAACCCCTCTGGATACCAACCCGGCAGCTTCTTCAATGTAGCATTAGTGATATTTCTCCTATTTCTGCTGTTAATATCTACAATTGGTAGAGGATGGTGCCGATATTTCTGCCCTGTTGGTTCAATGATTGCACCTTTTAACAAAGTAAGTTTAGTTGAGGTAAAAGTAAATCAAGATCTTTGTATACACTGCAATGCATGCACAAAAGTATGCCCCATGGGTATAAACGTACCAGAAATGAGTAGAAGTACAGAGTGCATACTATGTGGCAAATGCATCGAAGTTTGTCCAAAAAATGCAATATCATATAAAATAGGAGGAAAATAAAGGATCATGGAAAAAAGCACTGCTATAAAATCTATTGCCATATTAATCGTAATATCATCTCTATTAGCTATTTCTTTTTATACACCTGTTTACCATGAGATTAAATCATCTATAGTCTCTACACTATGTCTAAGTTGCATAAAACTTGATCCGAGAACAACTTTTAACTTCACATTCAAAACCGCGAACAATCAGTCTCATCCAAAATTTGTTTTAGAAAATCTCACTATTGGCCCCGTCTTTTTAGAATACAGATTAGATGCTTGTTCAGCCTGTGATGCTATAGAACCTGTTGTAAAAGAAATCTTTAAATTAAACTATACAAAAGAAGAAGATATAAGAGAAGAAGTTGACTTCAATGGAACAAAAGTTGTATTTTTCCATATAAACCTAGATCATGCCCCCCAATACAAAAAAGAATCTTTTGATATATATGATATAAGAGATGCAAATGGTGTTCCAATGATCACAATTGTAACATTAAATCTTAATCGAACTAGCTTAACAGTAAAACCTTATTTTTTCACTGGATATGGGTTTTTGGGAGAATCTAAAGCAGAAGATGCAAAGCCTATTATACTAAAACTAATCAGAGATGCAATAAATGTTTACAATTCAAATAAAGCAGGTTATTCCATATCTTAGCTTTTTAGTAAAATTAATATATAACAATAGTTAATATAATTATTGAGAATAATATAGTGAAAAACATGATGAAAAAAATATTTATAATCTCAATATTCACGTTATTCATACTTAGCTCAATAAATGCCACATCGCTTCTACATACAAGTTATTCAAAAATCAATAGAACAAATAAAAACACTACTCTTCTATCAGACACAGGTCATGCTATCTTAGTAGAAGAGGGTACTGCAACCTATTGTCATGCTTGCCCAAAAATTTCAGAGGCACTATACAATCTGTATAAATCGGGTAAATATGATTTTTACTTCGTTGCATTGATAGCAGATAAAAATGACGTTGCAATGAGCAGGTTAAAAGATGACTACAACATATATGGTTTCCCTACTTGTTTTTTTGATGGTGGATATAAAGTTGTGGTTAGTGGCTCTGAAAATGATCTTGAAAATGCGATAAAAGACTGCCTAAATCGCAACAACATCCATGATATCAACCTAGAATTAAATGCTATATGGAAGGGAAATGCTGTTATTAATATTTCTATCAGTATAAGAAACAACGAAGACAAAGAGTATAATGGGTTCATGCGTGTTTATATTACCGAGATTAGCTCCCGATGGAAGGATCACAGTGGTGAACCATACCATTTTGGTTTTTTAGGCTTTGCAATCAACGAAACTATCTCAATCCAAGGTGGAAAAAAATTGACAAAAAATGTTACATGGGATGGGAAGGAAAAAAATTATGGAGATATTGAAAAAGATAACATAATGGTGATAGCTTCTGTATTCAATGGAGAAAAACACACTGGTTACGCACGTCCTCCAGATAAAAACCCTTTTGATGCTTACTATGTTGACGCAACTGTTGGGAAAAAACCAGAGAAAGAAGTAAGACCAGCAACTCTCAAAGGCTATGTCAAAGATAAAAAAGGGAATACTATAGAGAATGCAAAAGTGTCTATCAAAAATGAGAAATACGAGAAAAACACAAATACTGACAAGAATGGGTACTATGAAATTAAAAACATCTACCCTGGTAGCTATACTTTGAAGGCAGAAAAAACAAATTACAAGGTTTTTACTAAAAACTTGCAGTTAAACAAGGGAGAAACTCATTGGCAAAACATAACATTGCTACCTCAAAAAACTATTGCAACATTAAAAGGTTTCATCTTAGATAAAATCACAGAGAAACCAATAAAGGATGTTAAGGTTACCTTGTATAATAACACGGATGAGTTTTTAGAATACACAGATGAAAATGGGTATTATGAGATTAAAACCTCACCAGGAACCTATACAATAAAATTAGAAAAAATGGATTATAAATCATATACCGATACCTTGCAACTACCTGAGGAAGGAGTATACTGGTACAACAAAAGTCTTCAGCCGCTAAACATACCACCACAAATTAAGATAAACAAGCCAGAATCCGGTAGACTCTATATTGAGGACAGAGACGTTCTTCCATTTTTAGCAGGTAAAATTTTTGTGATTGGAAAAATAACAATTTCTGTATCTGCCTTTAGTCAGGTTGGGATAGATAGAGTTGAATTCAGGATTGATGATGGCCCAAAGCTAGTTGATAGAAAACCACCTTATGAAAAACTATGGTGGTACTCCACTATTGGTAAGCATGTTGTTACCATCAAGGCATATGATAAAAACGGCTT
The DNA here is from genome assembly GCA_021162485.1 of Thermoplasmata archaeon. Lineage (GTDB taxonomy): Archaea > Thermoplasmatota > E2 > DHVEG-1 > B8-G13 > B8-G13. The sequence continues at coordinate 5,314 of JAGGYP010000065.1, read as the reverse complement.
GTCTAATGAAATATATTTAGAAATAGTAAAGATAGGTTGATTTTATTCTACAGCCTCTACTCTCATATAAGCCGCACCACCGATTATGATGTACATACCAGTTGTTTCATCATAGGTGGCAAGCCCAATAAAATTTCTTAACACACCCTGCTGTACACCTTCCATGGAATGGATGCCTTGCAATCCAATTGAAAAAGAGAAACCCTCTGTGAATTCCCATTTTATCTCATTATAGAATATCGGTTCGTTTTCAACATTGTTTTCTGTCTGTTGGTTTATTGTTCCACTTCCAGTTACTAAAAGTAGGCAAACTCTGTTTTCAAATGTTTTATCTTTTCTATTATCAAAATAGACTTGTATGGTATCCTTATATGTGTTACCTGCATAATCATATACAACTGCTTGTATATAATGCCATCCTTTGAGATAGGTTCTATCGCAGTACCATTCCCATGGTGGTTCATATATTGTGACTGGGTTGTTAAATGGCGTGCCAGTGTCAAACTCTACTTTCCATACTCCTGAGCCATGATCAGAGGGGTTGGTTCTAACCCAAAATGCTCCTTTGATTCTGTCCTTATCCGGGGGATCTGTGATCTCTATGTATGGATCCTCTTTGTCTATTTTTATTTCTATAGAATGCTTGCTCTCTGTGTTTCCCGCCTTATCAACTGCCCAGTATTCAACCAACCATGTACCATATAATATGTTTTCATCTTCTGGTAATATTATACCTGTGTTCTCATCATATACCCTAGGTTGTCCGTTGCTGAGACTATAATAAATCTTATCTACTCCCACTCCTTGCATACCATCTGTGGACTCTAGGAGAATCTGTACGCTGGATACATACCATCCATTTTCTCCTTTTTCACCATTAATATCTTCAATAACAGTAGTAGGTGGATCGTTATCCTCGCCAAGGTAACTAACATTCCATTTATCCAAGATGGGTGTAGATGATGGGTTCACTCTGCTTAGGCAGGCCATTAGTCTAATTGCATCAGTTGAAATACCTTCTAAGGTTTCACCTGGTGAAACATCTGATCTAATAATATGACCATTTCCATCTAAAATATTAAAAGTGATGTCACCTGAGCATACAGCATCAAACTTATGCCAAGATCTCAGAACATCTGGTTTTATTATAGTAGATGTTATGTAAGCATTTAATACAAGTTTTTTCTCCTCTCCAATACTGTATGAAATATCAGATTCAACTGGTATATTGAGATACCACATATTACAATAGACATCTGGGTTACTGTTCCATGGTGGTGGGTATACAACCCTTGTATCTTCCCAGGAGACAAATATTCTACCATCGCCTACAGCGATATTAGCCCAGTCAGCTGGGCTAGATTCTGAGTCTGATAGTTGTAGGGCATCCTTAGTTAACAGCTCTCCATCTGATGATATTAGTTTACCCCAGATTTCTCCGTTTCCATCATATGAAACAAAAAATGCTGTGCCTAGATATGGTGCAATACAGGTTCTTATGAAACTACCAGAATGTATTAGAAAAGTGTCCTTTACTTTGTTTCCATTTTTGTCTACTATCATCCCCCATATGTTTCCCCACCAGTCGTTGCTGCTGATATCTCCATCATTCCATGTAATTAGAAATCTCTCTGTTTCCTCACAAAATGCTACACATGGAAAATTATAATCGATGCTGTTGCTTCCTATAGCAACTGTTATTTTGCTTCCAATAGGGTTTCCACTGGTATCAAATAATCTTGCATACAAGCAAAATGGACCCTTATCTGCTGTTATTCCCTCCTCCCAAACGATTAGGAAATGATTGTTGACATTGTCAAATGCAATCCATGGTTCTGTTTGACTGTTTGCATCAGTACAAATAGCTTTTTCACTTCCAACTTGGTTCCCATTTATGTCAAATATCTTACCATATACGTTATAATTATCCATTCCATTTCTTGCATCCTCCCAAACTACGAAGAAATGGTTGTTGCTACTATCAAATGCTACACATGGATCTGCTTGACAGTTGTCCTCATTGCATATTACAAATTTCTTCAACACATTTCCATTTGTATCAATAATTGCCCCATAGATGTCTGTGGTACTTACAACACCAGGCACCATGCACTGTTGCCAGGCGACAAAAAATTTGCCGTTGCCATATGCAACACTTGGGTTTTCTTGATGAACAACATTTCCTTCCTGGTTTCCAATTTCGAAGTCTCTTACTAGAATATCACCTTTCGAGTTATATATCTGGCCTCTTATCTCCTGATCTATTGGTATAACAGCTCCCTCCTCCCATGCAACTAGGAATCTACCATTGCCATATGCTACATCCGGGTCCCATGCACCCTCTGATTCTGCATGCTGTGTTACACGCTCATCATGTGCCCATCCCTTATTCCAACTATCCTCATTAAATACACTCCAGAAATTGCTCATGTCTTCTGCATCACTATTGCCATAGAACATGTAAAGATGTACAGTGCTATCTTTTGGTATACTGGGTACTTTAACCCATATAATTGCATATCTATTATTTGGGTCAGGGTCTCTGCTCTCTATCCAATAGTTTAACCAGTAGTCCTCGTTTTCATATTTGAAACGAAGATCAGAATAATCATCTTTCATATCCTGATCGTATTCCACAATCAACTTAACAGCATATTGTGTTAAATCATTGTTAGCCTTATTTCTTATGGCTATAGGTTTCATTCTCGTCCAACTTGGATCAGTCCATGCCGGGTAGGTATCCTTAATCTTTACTTTTCCATCCTCTAGAACAAAATTCTCTGTTTTCCCTTGACCAGGTGGGTTTAGATCTATTTTTGACATATCGTTAAAATCATCTTCCCATACAAAGTAGGGACCATCGTTGAGGTTTGTGGTAAATACTGATTTACTAATTTTGATTGATTTTTTTGATGAGTTATAAACTGGCAAAGCATTAGATATGGTGGAGAAAAGGAAAAGGGCTACCATCAGTATTATTAGTGTTTTTTTGTTCAACCTTTTCACCCCCATATATGATACCATTCACTGTTCCATAACAAGTCTAAAGAGAAGTCTCCGTTGATTTCATAGTCAAGCCACCAATATAGTTTACCATTGTTTGCCCTCCACCATTGCAGGTTTAAGTAGAGGCAAAGGTTTTCTATTGTAACATCAATACCATATTGGTTGTTATAGGTGAAGTATAGACTGAATAGCTTGATAAGTGGTTGATCTGTTTCCTTGTTTATGTAGATATACCCTGGATGATACTCATCTTCTCCTTGAATCCAATTCCAGCTTAGATCGATTTTTAGATTTCCTGGAACAACTATTTTTCCTGTTAAAACATATTCACTGCCACTAAGATCAAAGTTATATGAGATATCATTTTTTTGATCTAACTGGAACCAAAAACTGCCTTTTTTGCCAAGTGTCCAACTTCCTTGGATAGTGGTCTTCTTTCCTCTATATTTTATATCTATCTTCACATTTCTAAGTGATCTCAATAGACCAGAAAACCATAGATTTTTTATAGTTGGTTTACTCCCAGAAGTATCTAGACTCCATGTCATCATAAAGTTGTCTGCATGTAAGCGCTCGGTGGAGATGTATATTTCATCGTTTCCATCGTTTCCTAAAAGTGTTAATTCATTATCAAACATCTCATTGCTTGTATCTAATCCTATGTAACCATTTTTGTCTAAATTAAATGAAAAATCTATGTAACCATCTTGGATTGTTAGTTTATCGCGTACAAGCCATTTACTATATTGGAAATTAACGACAATATTTGTATCTCCTCCTTCTTTTTCAGCTCTAAGGAAGCCTGTTATTGACCCCCAGTCTAAAGAACCTCTTATACTAGCTCTTCTGGGAATATTCGTTACATCTATAACAGGTTTTTCATCATAGTTTGGCGTGTAAACAAGTATTCTATCCATATTCTCGCTCATATCTAGACTTAGAAAACCTGAAACAAATTTACCTAGTATGGATAAATCTATATCCCAAGAAATATCTATTCTTTCGGGTACTTTTTTGAAAACTACGTAGCCGTTTCCGCCTTCCTCGCTTTCAAAATATGGAGATTCTACTAACAATGTTATGTCAAATTTATCACTTGCAGCATAATGGAAACCGCCGCCATCTCCAATTAGATCCAAATCCAAGCTGATCCAGCTTCCTCTAGCTGCTAGCTTCTCCGTTATTCTGTCCAGTACCAATGTTACAGATGTTCCGATATCACCGCCTTTTAAAGTTGTGCATTCAAATGTCACTCTTGTTTCTCTGTAAGTTGGGTTTTCAAAGTAGTAGACGATTTTCCCTAATCTTGGTGTAAACTTTGTTATAAGATAAATTGCTGGTTCAAACGATACTGAGAATGTTATATCATATGAGGGTTCTTCATACCCTTCTTTATATGCTTGATAACCAAATAGGAGCTCTAACTCCTCTTCTCCTACTAAATCATGTGGGTTCATTTCGTGCTTAAATATTGTAGGTTTGGAGATAGAAGCATTGGCAAATGCAAAAAACATTTCTGTATTAAACGGTATTTTCTTACCTTGAGGGGATCTATAACCAAGTCTAACTATAAAATAATCTTCAGATGGTGGATCATAGAAAGTAGCCCATGGGAATAATTTGCTGAATACTCCTAGATGTTTTAATATATTCAAAAAATAAGCGTGGGGCTGGTTTTTATTGTTTGTTTTCTTTAGTACAGAGAGATTTATATGCAATTCTAGCCAAACTTCCATCTCACCTTTTATATCTGACACTCCTTCGTGTATAATTTCAAAACCAAAAGCTGTTTCCAAGGATGCTACCTCATTACTACCATCATCGATACTTGATCTATATAAACCAAAACTTGCTTCGACATCATCTTCTGAGTCATCATCTATGTTGAACTGTATCTTTGTCCTATAATCTGGATTTCCAAGATGTCCTCTAATGTCTCTTGGAGTAATTTTTATTTCCTCTTCATCTTCAAAATCATTATATTTTATATGTATCCATGCGCCAAATAGTTTTCCACTGTTTATTAAGTGTGGGAAAACATTAGATCTTTTGCTTTTACCCAAGTTGTTTTTTACCTTTTCAACAAAAGAGATTGTTTTATCCCGGGTCTTGTTTACAACAACAGAGTTTTTCTTGATGTTTAGACTATCTGCAAGTGGGCTAAAACAAATTGATAATAGTGAGATTAGAATCAAAACTACTATTATTTTTTGCATGTTTTTTTCTATCATATCCCCCACGCTCAATGATAACATCTATCACGTAATATATAAATTTTTCTTAGAAAAACGTATAATTTGTAATATTT
>JAGGYP010000046.1 GCA_021162485.1 Thermoplasmata archaeon | reverse complement strand
GGTATGTTATGTTTTACATCACCTAGTATAATGATTGAAGAAGGTTTATATTTTTTGCAGAGAAACTGGATTTTAGATAGAAGCAATTTTGTTTGCGAGGGTATATTTAGACCCATTTCTCTATACTCTGATTCTATACCAATATGAAGATCAGCAATAACTAAAAAAACGTTGTTTTTGCTCTTTAACAATAAAGCTGCCTCATTTTCTACAGGTGAAATCTCCAATTTCTTTCACCCTTTAACCAAATACGCTAGTAGGCATGATACCGCTGCTTAGTAATATCATCATAAAAATATTTGCAAATATCTTTAGATAAACTGTGCCAAGTATCCAAATAAAAAGAGCACCTATCCCTTTGTCGATACCCTTTGCCTCTTTGCCTATACCAAAATACGAAAGCAGAGAGTTTACAATGGTTCTAATAGGTAAAGAAAACACCAAAGCTCCTATGCTCCATACTGATAACTGTAAACCTGCTATCATTCCAATAGACAGTAGAGAAACATTTGAGCCCTGTGGAAGAAGAATCAAGGAGCTTAATATACTGGAGCCAAATTGATAACTTATTTCCATATCCAACAAAATAAAAGCTAGAATAATAAGTAGGATATGTACTACAAAAGCAGGTTTTTTGAGTTTTTCAGTTAAAATCTCATTAACATCTCTTTTTATGAAGAATTTAAACAACACATAAACTATAACAGCAATTACCCATAGTAATATCATTGAAACAGGTATAATCGTAGGTGGAACACCATTTTCACTTTCCTTAGCCTGGGCTGTATACAAATGATCACCCAAAAATATCAAACTACATTCTCCATTTACAGATGCATAGTTTTTATTCTCAATTTCATCATGTAACAACGATATGTCAATAAAATCCCCTTTAGTTAAAAGTATTTTCTTGGACTCTTGCGTGCTTCCATCTATATTCAATGTTAAGTTCTCCCCAATAGCAACTAAGGCACCGTTTATAAAAGGTGAAAAACTTGATATAAACGGTTTAAACGTTTCCATTGATTTAATAATCTCATTTGTTGAATCCCTGCCACTAAGTTTTGAAAACTCTTCCAAAATAGGTTCCAGCAGCGCAGAGGCATCAAAAACTGTTTCAGATGGTGAAAGCTTAATATGAAATTTAACCTCACCATTCTCATATGATAGGGGAAGGAATTTAACCTTTGATTTGTATGATAAAAAGAAATCCCTGTCGTTTACTATAATTATGTTCCCTCGATCAAGATACCCATTCCAAACTATATTTCCATTGGAATCTTTTATTGTTATAATCTGCGATGAGTTTCCAGTTGGGGAGAAACCAACTAGTGATATAGATGAGGAGAAATGTATTTTTATAGTTGAATTATCCACTGTTGATGCAATCAGTGCCGTTACATTGCCCCCCTCCATATTAATGTTCATCAACGCACAGATGGTAGAATCTAGTTTTGATGAAACAGATGACGTACCATTTATAGCTATCACAGAAAAAATATCCTCGTTTTCAACTGTTAAAGAAACGTTTGTAAAGGTTTGATTTCCAAAGCTTGATAAGTTAAATACTATGACCTCATTCAGTTTCTCCAAGGTATATCTCTCCGTGAGAATCGGGATTATATCGAAATAATCAACATTCCTGATATTTTCAATAAATGGATAGGATGGTATAAATTCATCCGGTGTGCCTTCTAATTCTTTTTTAATTGGATTTTCTAATGTGGCACCTACAAGATCTCCAGAAAAATCTATCTCACCAGATAAAATAATTTTTTCTGTTAAAGGTATCTTTGCATCTAATGAGGCAGTGTGGGATAATACTTTTGCGTTTACTAGTCCACTAAATATTAAAAGTAAGGTCAATCCAGTGGTTAACAGTAAATATTTTTTCATAGAAACCGAAATAAGATGATATAAATTAGATTATAAATAAGTTTCTTAAAGTTGAAAAATGAGCAAATGGTCAAGTCTTCCAATATTTTTGGATGTTTATTAGAATATTTTCATCTGGAATATTTTTATTTCCTTGTTTAAAACGTCACCATTGATAAAATCTGCTACTATCTTGATTTTGTAGAGACCAAAATTTCTATTGGATAACGGGATTTTAACCATGTTAGAATCAATGTTGTCTATTTCTTTTAGTAGTTTATTGTTTCTATAGACTCTTAGACTCTTAACTCTGGGGGGATCACCTATACCTATGAGTAGATCCAAGCTACCTATTGCTAGGATCATGTTTTTGTTTCCTATACATCCTTTGTTCACACCATTGATATAAATATGACCTTTTTGCGGCTCCACAAGTTCAATTGAATCGCCTTTTAGTGAACTTTCACCAAGTTGCAGACTGGGATCTCCAAATAATATCCATTCTTCTGCAGTCTTGTAGTATAAATTTTTTGTGTCTGCATCATCTTTTTCTGGGGAGTGATCTAGATAGTATTTAATGGTTCTTCCAAATATTTCACCTAGGGTTCTGTATCCGTTATGGAATCTGCTAAAGAAATGCACATTTACAAATCCGGACAATCCTTCTATGCAGTAACTTCCAATGTATCCCCAAGAAAGCGCTGTTGTAGCAAGGCTAGCAACAGCACCCTTGTTACTTGCTCTCACAAATTCCCATGCTATGCTGTTACCTGAGGTGAATTTACCACAGGAACATGCATTTAATATAACAACTGGTAATTTATCGCCGTTAGACAGAAGTGAAATATCGCTTGTCTTGTACCCATACGGTGAAGGTAACCATATACTTTCTCTATCTGGAGGATGCGTTGCCCAGGTGTTTTCATTTCCATGTCCTGCAAAATCTACAAAACCTGCACCGTATTCTATTGTCTCTATTATAGTCTCTTTGGTAAGCTCTTTTGTCTCATCTAAGGTTACTAACCCCTTTTTCTTTGTCTTGGATCCAAAAAGTTTTGTTGCATAAAAACCTTGCATGTAATTTGATAATATGTAGTTTAGAGTATGCTCGCCTTCATAAACTCCTTCAGAATCTCCTGGAGATGTATCACCGCCGCATGCGACAAAGTTGTTAAACCATGGTTTATAGCTGGTTTCATAGTCTATTATTTTCTCGACAACGTTTTCTACATCAGAGGCAGAGCTGCAAGCTAACCTACCAATATATACGTCTGGATAGAGGTCAACTTTATCAGTTTCACCATAATAATCATATTCCCCAAATATGTCATTTCCATTTGAATCCCAACTGGAAAAACCGCCGTATCCATAAACGTCTGCATAATATAGATCGCTGGCGAAACGTGTTTCTTCTCCATCCTGAGGATATGTATATCTTACAGGAACTTTACTAGCATCACCCACTAATAGTACATACTTTATGTTCCAATAATCAAGTGCATGCTTTATGAAATACTTAATTTGCTCTGGTTTATCTCTACCATGATAGCTATCATATATTTCATCCAAGGTGACTAGAATGGTTTTAATACCCACACTGTTTTTATGGTCAACCAAAGGTTGTAATTCAGATGAAAAGGATGAGGGTGAAATTATTACCATATCATATTGTCCTAGTGTTGAAGTAGGCGAGTTTAGTTTCTTAGTCAACTCATAATTTATACTCATTTTTACACTTGATGCATATTTAACAATGTTTCTATCCATATTCAATTGGAGGGGGTATATATCAACTGTTAAAAAGATTCTCCGTTCTCCATCTTCTATGCCTCTGCCGATTCTATAGGAATACCAGCTTTTTGGATACTTCTCTACTGTCATAAATTGCTTTGTTTGTGTTTTTACAACCCTAGACGCTAGTTTATGATTACAACCAAGTATAGTAGGTTGTGGTGCAATAGCAAGAGGTTTATCAAGGGTTTTTTCCTTTGTTTTTTCTATTTCACATTTAACATCTTTTATTAGAGTTCCAACTGGGAAGGAAAAAGTTTTTCTATATGCGGGTAAAATAGGTTTACCTGGTTGAATTAAATAGGAGTTTATATTTTCTAAACTTAGGATATAAGAGCCTTTATTTTCTTCTAATTCTAAGTTGGTAAACTCAACTTTTTTACAAATGCTCTTGATTGAAACTCCCGCAGTAGCTGGACTAATGGCGACTACAGAGGATACTACTATTAAAAGTATGGTTACAAAAAGGCATTTTATTTTTCCACTCATTTTATAAGTCACCTAATTATAAAAATATTTTAT
>JAGGYP010000076.1 GCA_021162485.1 Thermoplasmata archaeon | reverse complement strand
TTAGTGTTTCATTATTAACCCTTTTTATCTCCTCCACCTTTCCTCTACCTCTCTAACTATATAATATTTCTAACTCATGTTATTTATAGTTTTCTTTTAAAAGAGTCGAAAAAGCCTCTGGTAAAAATATGATGCAGGGGAAGGGATTTGAACCCTTGAACCCCTACGGGACAGGCTCCTGAAGCCTGCGCCTTTGACCAGGCTTGGCTACCCCTGCAAACCTTGCAAACTTGGAGCTAAGATTAGTAAAAATAATTAGAGTATAGAAGAAATATTTTTCGATTAAGAGAGAAAACTATTTCTGTTCTACTCCGCCCCACCTAGATATGTAGAGAATACCCAGCACACAAATTACTGTTATTATACTTGCAGTAACTATCACGATGCTTGCACCCATGATATCATTAAAGGAATTTACGCTTAACCCAGCCATATTTGTTAGACCAATAATTATGTCCCTCCAAATTAAGGCGATGATAAAGCCAAAGGCGCTGCCTATAGCAACTGCTATGGTTTTCTTTATCTCCACCACCTTACTACAGTAGATGATAATGTAGATTTTTCGCTATGAAAATCAGTCATACATTCAATGTCTATGACATCATCCTATTCGATTTTTATGACAAAAAACAAGATCTTAGGCAAAAATAAAACTCAAACGGAATGAAAAATAAAATCTTAATCTATTTAAAACTAATCAATAGGAGTAAAAAAGCCGATTGGTAGACATGCTGTCAACCTCCAGAATCAATGGCCACAAGGAGAATACCAAAATATTTTGATGTAACAAGATGCCCCTCACCAACATTCCCCTGCAGATGCAGCCAAATCAAAATATCAGCAAGGATCCATAGATTGTATAGAAAACTGAGAATAAAAAATAAAACAAGCAGATACGATAATTTTTGGAAGTTATCTTGGCATGAAAACTACATTTTTTAATACGATAACTTGTCTCAATCCCCCAATGTTTACTATAAAGAAAACTCAATCTATCAATCAAATCTACATCGTTATCATTAAAACTCATATTTGTTGCAAATACAATTCTATCAACAAAATCTCCTTTAGAAATCACTAGATTAAACCTACATGTTTTCATCTGAAAATCTGTGATGACACTAGGCGCAGGAGATAATTACATTGCTCTTCTAACAGTATAGTTCTTATGGCCAGGCATCAACCATTTAAGATCAAAACCATTCAACACACCTATACTTTTAGAATCAAAAAAATCCACGATCAACATATACATGATTTATCTTAATGCGTTTCTTAGCATAATAAATCAATTTAGTCAACAATTCTTCTTTTGAGTTTAAATTACTAACAGGCAAAGCAAGTAATGTAAAACGCTTGCCCGATTCTATAATATTCAAAGTGATAAACTTATAACATTTATCAGTTCCCCGCTCAGGCATCTTACCAACAACCATTGGTGTGCGGCGATTGCCATAATAGAATATTTCTGTGAAATCAATAGCTATATCGGCCCGTCTACGTGCATCAAAAAGGTTTTGCTTGTCTTGCCATCTCCCATATGATTTCAAAAAGAGTAAGATACATGCGCTGGATTTCTTTAATATCAGAACATTTATCTTAAAATTTTTGGTGAGAGTTTTAGATTGATGCCAAAATGTGATTATATAGAGAAAACGCGAGAAGAAGTGTTATCACAGAAGATAAATTGCAGGATTATGTCTTTCCAAAATATGCTTTAACCTGAGATCTAGTGGATAGATAAATTACTAGTATGGCAAAAGCTAATTCGAGATACAATGCAATATAGTGTGCGATATTTTCAACCCTTAGAACATGATAATTTCGTCCAAAAATAAACGCTAAAGATTGAAGGGCTACACCAAATTGGTATAATAAAAACGAAGAAAACATCAAGCTACCTAGCCATGCCCAGTTCTTCTTTGACATTACACCATAAGCAAGGACAAATGAAATAACTGCAAGAATCAAATAAAAAATCGGTTGGATATAAAAATCACGGGGAAACGTGACACCAAGATGTTCCATCATTCTCAGGTCTATGATGGTAATGACAAGAATCAATATGCCAATTACAATCCATAGGCCGAACAATATTCCAATGCCTTTAGGTTTTTGATTCACTATCTATCTCCTCTTTCTCTTATGTAGTATATGGTTACGGAATATTATACTTTTCTTATGTACACGTTTTCTTCTCAAATTTACCTCTATCAAATCTCAAAAATAGCTTAGTTCTTTTACCAATTTCCATCCTGTTGAACGTTGTTTCTTTCTCATTTTTTTACCTTAGCATCTACTGTACTAACCATAAATTTTCACCTCCACTTAAATCAGTGGATAAAATGATAACCAATAATAATTTAGTTTTTTGATTTATCGGTAAATTATAAGTATTTCCTTAATTATTTGCTCTTTTACGGCCCGGATGGTGTAGCGGTAACATAGGGGACTGTGGATCCCCTGTCTCGGGTTCAAATCCCGGTCCGGGCCTTTTATCAATTTAGAGGACCAATGATATGGGTAAAAAGAGAAAAGAAGGGATGTTCAAAAAAATCCTGCCAAAACTTGGTTTGTTCTTTGACATAGAGAGAATGAAAAAAATTGTGGATTTTTCATACATAGTTATAGAAAAATTTTCAATGATTTTTCCCATGATAGCCAAGGATTATGTAACATTTTATGAAGAGTTGGTTGAGAGAGAGATTAAACTAGCTGGAGTTACCAGAGATGATAAGATATTAAACATAGGTAGCGGACCTGTACCAGCGACTTCTCTACTTCTAAGTAAGAAGGTTGGAACAGATATAACATGCATTGATATTGATAAGAATGCTGTGAGACATGCTAAAAATTTTCTAAAAAAACAGGGTATGGATCAGATAAAAGTAGAGTATGGGGATGGGACAAAATATGATGTTAGTGAATTTGACGTGATTTTTATCTCCTGGGGTGTAAATAATCTTTTCCAGATATTAAGAAATGTGTCTAACAAAATGAAAAATGATGCAAGAGTGGTTATAAGGCTTCCAAAATCTGAAAGATTTCAAAAAGATCTGGAGAAAAAACTGGGAAAAACTTTGAAGATAGAAAAGACTATTCCACAGCCTTCCTATAGTAATTCCAAGTCAATCTTGCTACTAAAGGTAAAAACATAGAAAAACTTATATATAAGTTCTTCTTAATAGAAATATGTATAGG
>JAGGYP010000045.1 GCA_021162485.1 Thermoplasmata archaeon | reverse complement strand
TAGATATTCTCTTTAGAGAAATTCTGATAGCAGTGTAAAAAATATTTTATAAAACCATTTTAGGATTTTAGGGTGATGAGAGATGGACATAAAACAAGAAGAAATCGCTACATTGCACGAGTTCAAAATTGATAAAGATAGGCTCATCAGGGAGTTAAGAGAGGTTACTAATGAACGACCCGTGTCTATTATCATACCTATGCTCTATGAGGAGATAAAAAGGAGAGAGTTGAAAGGTATTGTAAAATGTCTTAACAAATGTGATTACGTTAGTAAAGTCTTTATCTCCCTAGCAGCGAAAACAGAAAAAGAATTTAGGGATGTTAAAAAATTTTTTTCATCTCTAAGAATACCTAAACTTGTTATATGGTGCGATGGTCCTAGGATAAAAGAATTACTATTTGATTTGAAAGAAGAGGGTTTTGATCTAATAAAACATGGTGGGAAAGGCAGGGATGTATGGTTAGCTCTTGGCATAGCTAGTTTGGAATCCTATGGTATAGCTATGCATGATGCAGATATTAGAAACTATACTGAGCTTATACCAACAAAATTATTATACCCCATAGTTGAACCTGATTTAGATTTTAAATTCAACAAAGGCTACTATGCAAGGATAGGTTCAAATGAAAACAGAATGTATGGCCGTGTTTTTAGACTCTTTTTACAACCTTTACTCAGAGCATTGGTGGATCAAATAGGTAAGGAATCAAATTTTCTTAGCTTTTTACGCTCATTCAGATATCCTTTATCTGGAGAGTTTGCTCTTACTAGTGATCTAGCAGTAAGCATGAGCATCCCAGCTGGATGGGGGATAGAGCTTGGCATGCTGGCAGAGACATATAGGCATATTCCATTAAATAAAATATGTCAAACTGATCTAGGTTTTTATGATCATAAACATCAGAAAATCGGTAATGGAAGAGAAGGTTTAACTAAAATGATTCAAGATATATTGAAAACTCTTCTGAAGGATTTGGTGGTAGAGGATCATATTTTGATATCTGAAGAGTTTTTGACCTCATTAGAGGTTCTGTATCTGAGGAATGCACAGGAGTTTATTAGAAAATATTTTGCAGATGCACATTTTAACAATTTAAAATATGATAGACATTCTGAAGAACTTATCGTGGAAAAGTTTAGCAAACAAATAATAAATGCGGGTAGAGATTATTTGAGAAGACCAACTGGTAGAAGAGTGCCTGATTGGTTGAGAATAATGTCTGCTAAGAGGAAAATTAGAGAGAAAATACTTGAAATTGTATTGGAGGAGAATGAATAAAAATGAACTGGACAGATGATGTGAGCTTAGAGGAGAAAATTGTAAAGAAATGTGAAAAAGCTAAACCAGTTGATGTAGTGGTCGGTGTTCTTTGTAAAAATGTTGAGGGGACAGTATTAAATGTACTGAATACCATAAATGAAGGGCTTAACAGGTATTTTCCAGAATATAAAAAAGCCATAGTTGTTAGCAAGGGGAAATCTAGTGATAGAACCGATGAGATAGTTGATCTTTTTTACCCATATATTGGTATAAACAAGATTGTTACCAGTGATATAGCAGAGGGGGGAAAGGGTGCTGGAATCTACACAATAATAGAGATTGCTCATCACCTAGATGCCAAAGCTGTGCTTTTGATAGATGGGGATATACTAAGTGTAAAACCTGAGTGGATCCAAACTCTTCTCTACCCCATACTATATGGAAGAGCTGATCTCACTATTCCATACTATATAAGGGATAAGTATGATGGGCTTATAACAAATCTTTTGGTTTACCCCTACACACGCGCACTATATGATATAGATATCAGGCAACCAATTGCTGGAGAATTTGGAATATCGAAACCACTCTATGAGACACTAAGAAAACATCCTCTTTTCCCAAAAGATTTTGGTGTTGATATATTCATAACAACTACTGCTGCAGCAGAAGGAATGGCATTAAGAGAGACGCTTTTCGCACAAAAAATACATGAATCAACTACAAGATATTTAGAGCATGAAAAACTTCTGGCCCCAATGTTTAGACAGGTATCCATGAGTATGTTCAAACTAACCGAGTATTACAAGGACAGGTGGATGAAAAAGAGAAGGGAAAAAAGAAGAATAATATATAGGGAGTGTTTTGGTCAAACTCCAATACCAGTGAAAATAAACATTGATGATCTAAAAACATCATTTAGGAGAGAGTTTAAAGAAAGAAAGGATATAATAAGGAAAGCGCTTGATGTGGATAAGATGAATAAACTTGAAAAAATTGCTGAGAACGACTTGGAATTCGATGCAGAGTTTTGGGCAGAGATTGTTTACAGCTTTGCAACCTATTACAAAAAAGCAAAAGATGAAAAAGAAAAACTAGTAGATTCTCTAAAATCCCTTTGGCTTGGAAGAGTTTCAAGTTACGCAGTTGAAACAAGATATATGGATGTAAATGAAGCTGAAACTGTTATCCAAAAGCAAGCAGAGATTTTTGAAAACAAGATAAATTATTTTCTATCCTTGTATGAGTAGGTGAAGGCAAAAAATGATTCTGAGAGGAAGAGCTTGGAAATTTGGTGATAATATAGATACTGATCAAATTTTTCCAGGTGCCTATCTGACTCTAACAGATGTTGAGGAAATGGGCAGACATGCAATGGAAGGTGTCCCTGGAAGAGAAGATTTTGCAAAGAAAGTAAATAAAGGAGATATAATAGTTGCTGGCAAAAACTTTGGCTGTGGATCATCAAGAGAACAAGCCCCTATTGCTATAAAAGGATCTGGAATAAGTGCAGTGATAGCAAAATCATTTGCAAGAATTTTCTATAGAAACGCTGTAAACATAGGATTGCCAATCTTAGAATGCAAAGATGCAGATAGGATAGAGGATGGAGACATACTAGAAATAGACCTGGAGAAAGGGATGATAAAGAATTTATCAACAAATAAAATTTTAGAAGCAACTCCTTTAACAAGCCTTGAATTTGAAATAATGAAAGCCGGTGGTCTCATTAGATATCTAAAAAGAAGATCTATTTAGACACCAGTTTTTTATATGCATCAGCATCCAGAAGAGAATTAAGTTCATCTTTATTTGCTATTTCTATTTCCACTAGCCATCCTTCCTCATAGGGGCTGTTATTTATTTTTTCTGGTGCATCCTCTAGTTCTTTGTTAACTGCTGTTATCTTGCCACTAACTGGTGCATAGATTTCTGAGACAGATTTAATAGATTCTACTATGCACATTTCCTCTCCTTTTTTAACTTCTTTTCCAACAGCAGGTAGCTCAACAAAAACAATATCTGTAAGTTCTTTTTGTGCATGATCTGTTATCCCTACAACAACTATTTTTTCATCCTTTATTTTAACCCATTCATGCGTATCCGTGTATTTTAAATCCTCTGGAATGTTCTCACTCATTCTAATTTCACCCATTTTTGTTATTTTTATAATTGCTTTTAAGTTTTCTTAAAATTTAAGAATTCTCTTTTGCCCAATCTTTAGAAACAAAAGGTGGTTTAACAACTTTTGCTCTAATTTTCTTGTCTCTAACAGATATTTCTAAGATTGATCCCACTTCTCTATACTCTGGTTTAACATAGGCTAACGCAATCCCTTTGTTTAGACATGGTGAGATGTTCCCACTAGATACTCTGCCAACTATTTTACCATTTTTTTCAACTGCATATCCATGCCTTGGTATTCCTTTGTCAATGCACTCTAGACAAGTTAATCTCTCGTAATTGCCTTTCTCTTTTTGTTTGAGAAGAGCATCTTTCCCAATAAAGTCATGGTCCCAGTTAATCGCCCAGGAAAGACCGGCCTCTAAAGGTGTTCTTCCTCCCTCAAACTCATTGCCTGCAAGGAGAAAACATTTTTCCAACCTGAGAGTATCTCTTGCACCCAGTCCAATAGGTTTTATGTTAAACTCTTTACCAACATCTAATATATCATGAAATACTTTTTTTGCATTTTCTGGTGGAGTGATCTGTAGTTCAAAACCAAGTTCACCAGTGTAACCAGTTCTTGAAACTATAGAGTCTACGCCACTGACTTTTGCATAATCGCAACCAAAGAGAGGCATATTTTCGATATCGACATCTATTATTTTACGTAATAAATCTCTAGATTTTGGGCCCTGGATAGCTAGTATTACATACTCTCTAGATACATCTTCTGCCTTTGCATCTAAATTATTTTTTTCTGCTACATCATTAAGCCAATTTGTAACAACCTCAGATCTACCTGCATTTGGAATAAGGGCGTATTTTTCATCTGGTAAGTGTAAGAATATTATGTCATCTATTATTGTGCCGTCCTCTCTTAAAATTGCAGTATATTGCCCTTTGTTCTTTTCAATTCTATTTGCATCTTCTAAAGTTGCTAGTGATAGAAGTCTTGCAGCATCTTCGCCCTCAATTATCACATTTCCCATATGTGAAACATCAAACAAGCCAACATTTTTTCTAACATTCAAATGCTCATCTCTAATGGAGGTATATTGGAGTGGCATTTCATAACCAGCAAAAACAGTAAATTTCGCTCCAAGTTCAATATGAATTTCATGTAAAGGAGATCTTAGAGGCAAAAATATCACCCTTTCCTAAGTATACACAATAGTAATTTAAATCTTTACAAAAATCATTTAATATAACTAATTCGATTTTTTTGATAACATGATTAAGACCAGTATAAATGGTGTTTTCAAGGATAATGGAAGACTTTTTACTGAGAATTTACCAGATTGCAAAGGTTTGAAAGTATATGATGAAAAACTAATTGTTTATAACAACAGGGAGTACAGATCCTGGAACCCATATAAGAGTAAACTCGCCGCCGCAATCCTGAATGGATTAAAAGAGATAAACTTGTTTGAAGGGGCCAATGTTCTGTATCTAGGAGCTGCAACCGGAACAACAGTTAGCCATATCTCAGATATAGTTAGAGATCAGGGTATAATATATGCAGTAGAGATCTCTCCTTATGCAATAAAACAACTCTCAAGAGTTTGTGAAAATAGAAAAAACATCATACCTATTTTGGCAGATGCGAACAGGTTAGAAGAATATGAAAACATAGTTTCTAAACCAGTTGATTTGGTATACCAGGATATTTCGCAAAGAAATCAAACAGAAATATTTATCAAAAATGTGAAAAAATTTCTGGATGAAAAAGGTCAAGGTATCTTGATGATAAAAGCAAGAAGTATAGATGTATCTGATGAGCCGGAAAGAATATATGGTAGTGTTGTCAAAAAATTAAGAGAAGTTGACCTTAAAGTAAAGTATAAAATAGATCTCTCACCATATGCAAAAGATCATGTTGCAATAGTAGTAAATCTATAATTGTTTTTCAAAAAAATGTTTTTTTACTCTCTCAGCAAATTCTTTTGCATCCTCAATATCCTTACTATTTGGTCTGCCTTTGCTCACCCCTCCAAATGGTTTAACTATAAAAGGATATGTATCCCATCCTCGACAATCAAATATACCTGCTATTTCAAATCCTTTTTCTTTTAACTTCTTCTCCAATGGTTTATTAAAATTGTTTATCAATGGCAATTTTCTTATGCCACTGGTTGAAAAAATAAAAACTTTTCTACCTTTTTGATATGGTAAATGCTTTAGAAGATCAAAGATGTTTTTGTGATGCCTTCCATAATATATCCCTGATCCAAAACCTATCAGATCATATTTTGTAAGTTCTTTTGCTTCCACCTTGCTTGCCTTTTTTAAATCTGCTCCTAAAGCCTCTGCTATTGCTCTGGCAACCTTTTCAGTATTTCCATGGTGGATTGATTCATATACTATTATCGCTTTCATAGCTTTCAGCATCTATTCTAACACATGAATGTTTTTGGTTTATACAAACCGACCATCGTCTCTTGATGAGGGCAACTTGTATATATTTTTCTCAAGCCATCCTATCCTGTTGACTTCTCTTAAATCAAACTCTGGAACATATGGTTTGATGTCTAAAAGAGGAGTGCCATCTACAATATCTACATCTTTGATATAAATCATATTTCCCTTGATTTTTACCAATCTCACGATTGATAAACCTATTGGGTTTGGTCTACTTGGTGCCCTTGTTGCAAAAACCCCTCGTAGCTTTTCATCCATATAAGGTTTTACCAGTAATGATGGTTTTTTTGAAAGATGTAGATGATAGATTAGAATAATATGTGAAAAACCCTCGAGATCTTTTAACCCCTCAACATAATCTGGCAGAATTTCTACTTTTCCTTCAATATCTTCTCCAGCAACTGGCTGTATCGGTACACCCTTTGGTTCTTTAAAAGGTGTATGGATAAAACCTATGGG
>JAGGYP010000003.1 GCA_021162485.1 Thermoplasmata archaeon | reverse complement strand
TATATAAGCCAGCAGGGCAACTGCTGAAATCATATACCATAACATAGGTTACAATTTATCCCAAGTTTGGTTAAAATCTAGGATTGAACTTAGTTTACATATTTTTAGATTCTAGCATCGGATTATTTTTCATCATAAAAATTAGTGGGGATACCATTGGTGTCAATGTTTATATAATGAGATAGGTTTTGGCAAGATGATAATTCCAGAGGTTGCATGCGTAGAGAGTAGTAGCGCAAAGGATCTGCTCTATCTGTGGTAAAGAGGGAGTAACTGCTTTGTAAAAACAAAATAACCCTTTAATATAGAAAAATGTTCTAGAACATTGTTTCATATATTTTTATAAAATATTTTGTATTTATATGTTTTAAGCGGACATTCTAAATAAAAGTTCGTATGCTTGGGGGAGATACTCGGCTTTGCACTCCGCCAAGTAAAAAAATAAGTTAAAGCAGAAGTAAATAAGAGGAAGGAAAAAAGCGTGAAGAAAATATTGATGAGCATTATGACGATTGGAGTAGTAGCAGGTATGATGGGGGTAGGGACCTTTGCAGTATTTAATGATACTGAAACAGCTATAGGTACTTTTACTGCTGGGACATTGAACATACAAGTTGGCGGCACCGACCCATGTACAGAACACATCACATTTGACGATATCGCGCCTGGTGATTACTTGGATAGTCTCTTTGTAGTTGAAAATACGGGTAGTCTAGACGGTAACCTATATGTTGAGATCAAAAATGTTAAAAATTATGAGAACGGTAGAACTGAACCAGAGCAGGAGGCTGGAGATACAGGTAACCCAGGTGAATTGGGTGAATACCTTCAATTGACTAATATGGCGGTTGGAATTGGTGGTACGTGGACCTCTCTAAATAGTCAACTTGGTTGGCCAAGGCCAAGCGTGAATGATGCAGATGCAAGCAACCTGACTGTTCTTGTTGTTTTTCTTAGAGCGGGTGAAACTGCGAAAGTTGGTATGGATTGGAAGCTGCCTGAGGATACTAGTAACATCGTGCAGAACGACATTGTTGAGTTTGACATCGTCTTTCGTTTGGATCAGGTGTAGGGCCTTATAATCGGACTAGAACAAGTATACTCCCCAATAACGAACAGGGATACACCTTTTCCCTTTATTTGATTTGCGAGGTAGATAATGACTTCCAAGGAGATACCTTTAACCTAACAATGATGGCCTTCATTGCAGAACAAGTTATAGGTTAGTAAAAAAATCTAAAACAAACTACATCAAATTATTTTTTATTGAGTAACAAAATTAATCGGGTACCTATGATAAATGTGATAACATGATAAAATGTGATAAAAAGAGTTATATGGTTGAAAATATGAAAAAAACTATTGTTTGTCCTAATTGTAAAACTAGGGTTACAGTGGATGGATTACCTGGTGAAAGAGTACTTGTTACCTGTCCACGATGTAGTACACCAGGATTTTTTACCTTTCCAAAATCAATAGAACCTAAACATTTGAAACAAAAAAAAGAAGTAAAACCATCGAAAATCCTTACATCAAAAAGACTGTTAGCAATTGGTGTCGCCGCAGTTTTTACGATGCTACTGTTATTTTGTGTAATACTACCAACCATGCAAGGTTCTATGCATTTTTTGATAGCAGTAGGTGGGTCGATGAGTCCAGAGATAAACGTTGGCGATGTAGTGGTTAGTATGCGTGTTAACCCAGAGGAGATAAAGGTAGATGATGTTATCACATTCAGATACAAGGATGGGCCTGAAAACTATATTACTCATAGGGTAGTAAATGTTACCAATGAAGATGGCAACCTTAGTTTTGTGACAAAGGGAGATGCGAACGAAGATCCTGATCAAAGAATAGTAGAATCCTCTGAATTAGTTGGAAAAGTCGCATTTGTTATACCATATCTAGGGTATCTATCTCATTTTGCTCGAACTAAAATTGGTTTCGTAACATTGGTAATTATACCAGGGAGTTTGATAATAACAAATGAGATATGGAATATCATTAAAACCCTGAAAAAGAAAAAATCAAAAGGGGGGAAGAAAATAAAAAATATTATAGTAATAGGATACGCAATATTTGCAGTATCTATTATTGTCTTGGGCTATACTAGTTCATATTTCTATGATATCGAAGTCAGCAGCGGCAACATCCTTCAAGCTGGAACAGCAGATATTGCTGATCATCTTGTAATTAGTGAAGTACAGATTGCTGGAGAAAAAGCTTCTTATGATTTTGTTGAAATATATAATCCAACCAATACCCCTTTAGATATTAGTGGTTATAAATTGAGGAAGAGGACTTCGACTGGGAGTGAATCTTCTATTCGAGTTTTTCCTTCAGGTAGTATAATTAAAAGTAATGGTTATTTTCTCTGGGCTAATTCTAAAGGTGGGTACGCCGAGTCTGTTGGAGCCGATGTCTCGAGCACAGCAACTTTAGCGAAAAACAATAGTATTGCTCTTCTTTCTCCAGATGGAACGATTATTGATGCTGTGGCTTGGGGAGAAAGTCAAAATCCATTTGTCGAGGGTTCCTATTTTCCAAAAAATCCTATGGCTAATGAAAGCATTGAACGAAAAGCTCAAGCCTCTTCTACTAATGCAACTATGGCATCTGGTGGTGTAGATGAGTTTAATGGCAACGGACAGGATACAGATGATAACTCTGCTGATTTTGTTTTGAGAGAAAACCCGCAACCTCAGAATTCTCTAAGCATTCCTGAAAAACCACCTTGGCCTCCAAAATAAAAACTGTAGCAAATTCAACGTAGTTAGAATATTGATATCCATCTAAAACACTGTCTTTTTAAGATTTTTTTTAAGATTTTTTTCTTCTCTGATTATATCTACTGGGTATGTCTAGGTCGCTTTTTTATCATGGAAGTATTCGAGTATTTTGAAGCCTACGAATTTTCTAAGTTCAGAGAGCATAATACAATAAACAATCGTTTAATCAAATAAGTTTTCTATCTTAGTGAAGATATACAGGTATAGTTAGTGTGTGGTTGGATATAGTTGCTCTAAATACGAGAATCGGTTTTTTGGTATACCGGCAAGCAAAAACATTATAAACTCCATAAATAATTCTAGAATTCATGGAGTATTATCCAAGAAAAATAGAGAAAGAATTGGATAGATGGTTAGAGAGAAAAGAGATAATATTGATAAAGGGTCCGAGGCAGAGTGGGAAAACAACTTTTTTACTTCATCTAAAAGAAAAGTTTGGAGGAAACTATATCACACTCGAGGATCAAGAGGCATTGGAAAGTTTTGAAAAGGATCCAAAAACCTTTTTAAAAAGGTATCTCACGGATAATAGAACATTTTTGTTTATAGACGAGGCACAATACTGCAAACAAGCTGGGAAAACACTTAAGTTATTTTATGACTTGTTCTCAGATAAGACTAAGATAATTGTAACAGGTTCAGGATCTTTTGATATAAAGGTTGAAATTGGAAAATACTTGGTTGGAAGGGCAATCTATTTTGAACTGCTTCAACTCGATTTTGAAGAATTTTTGCTATGGAAGGCAAAAGATTTGCACAGGGTTTTCATAGATTATAAGAATTCTATCAAAGATTTTCTCACATGTAATAAAAAAATTGATATCGAACCTGTTTTTCAACAAGAGTTTTACTCTCTGTTAGAAGAATATCTCTTATTTGGCGGTTTCCCCGCTGTAGTTAAAGAAGATGATGAATATATTAAAAAAGAATTGCTCAAAAATCTAGTGAGAACCTATCTTGAGAAGGATATTTTTTTCTTTCTCAACATTCGTCATCTAGAAAACTTTAGAAAACTATTGAATTACTTGGGTTTTAAAAACGGTTCTCTATTTGAATTTTCCTCTATAATGAGAGAACTTGGTATGGATTATAAAACACTAGAATACTATGTTTCTGTACTTATAAATACTTATTTTATATCTCTTACCCCTCCATTTTATAAAAATTTGGCAACTGAGTTGAAGAAAACAAAGAAGATATATTTCAATGATCTTGGTTTGCGGAATTCTATAATAAATAACTTTTTATCGATAGAGAATAGATTAGACAAGGGTGTTTTATTTGAGAATTTTATATTTAATGAGTTAAAAAGAAATTTTGGTGGGAGGATAAATTATTGGCGTACAAGTGGAAAAGCAGAGGTTGATTTTGTTTTGCATTTCAAAGACAGTATAGTTCCTGTTGAAGTGAAGAGTTATGCTGGATTAAGCAGAAGTTTTGTAAGTTTTGTTAAGAATTATAATCCAAAAAAGGCGTTGGTGTTTACTGAAAAAGAATTTGGATTAAGAGAGATAGGAAAAACAAAAATAGCTTTCATCCCTCATTTTTTCATCTAAGATGGTTTTTTAAATTTTTGCTATGCCTTTTTTACCGCAGCTTGGGCATTTTACTGGAACCACTGCTCCAGGTTTTCCTTGTACTTTGATTAGTCTTTTGCAGTTTGGACATGCAACAGTTGCTTCTATTATGTTTTCCACAATGGGTGTTATGGTTTTTTCTTTTTTTCTGCTGAAAATTATTGCTATGATTACGCAGATTGCTATTAGTATGAGATTCCATGGTATGGTTTCCGTAGTGTATTCTTCGTAGGTTTTTGCTGTGTTTGTTGCCTGGATTGTATGTGTAATCCCATTTTCCATCATTGTCTACATCTAGCAGGTAGTTTCCATTTTCTCTATCTAGGTAGTTTATCATGTTTGTTTGTCTATTGTATAGTTGTTCGTGGATGTTGTCATTGTCCGAGTCTATAAGGTAGAATTCTTAGTTTTTCTAAGTTTATAGATGTTACAAGGTTTTTCAAAGCATTTTTTATTTCCCGGAAATCTTTACCGGAATACCAGCTGAGTACATAGGCATCGCAGATATCTTTTA
>JAGGYP010000050.1 GCA_021162485.1 Thermoplasmata archaeon | reverse complement strand
TTCTAAAAGCTCGTTGCCATTTTTATCTTTTATTATTATATTGAAATCATATTTTTCCTCTAGTCCTATTGCTTTTTTTGCTTTGGAGTAGTTGAGTCTGTTCATTGCATCTATCTTGTCAGAGTCCAGCACACCATAGTCTATTTTGTTTGATATCACTTTTTTTATTCTTATAGGATCAGTATATTTTTTTATTATATATCTATACGTTGTTATCTGAAGATTTTCAATTGATCCTAAAAGTGAACTGTTATAGCGGATTTGGACGGTTTTGTTTACATAGTCTGGGACCGGGGGTGATTGGTAGCTTGGCCATGTGATATTCCAGGTATCATTTAATACTATGTATGATGCCAGACCTAAACATGATAGGTTGTTGAGATTGAATTCCCATTCGCTTTTTCCATCTACGGTTTTACCTACATCTTTTAAGAGTCTTTCTGAGATAATCATTGCCTTTGCTTTTAGGAGAAAATCGTCTTTTTCATATTGCGAGAATATGTTTGATATGGAGGAAAAGACTAGGGGAAACATTATCATTATTATACCAAATGCTGTGATAAATTCTACAGGATGAGAGATTGCTTTTTTATTTTTTATAAAACTATTGCTGTTTGTCAAAATATTTTTTCATCCTCCTGTTGTTGGTATGTAAACTTTGATATCCTCTTCTATAATAGTTTTTTTGCAGATTAGTTTAAGATTAAAAACTACATTCACTCCATTTTTTATGGATTGTATGTTTTTTATTTTAGCATTAAAATAGTTTCCATATTTCATCTCTATGTTAGATAAAGTGTTTTTTGTATAATTGAACGCTTGGTTTATAAGTTCTATATCTCCTTTGCAACTTTGTTTAAAGACATTGATGAAAACTTCTCTTAAATTTTTGTACTCGTCTAGGGGCGATAGACCTTTTTCAAAGGAGAGTTTAACGCCAGTATTTGCTAGATTAATGGATATGATTGCCATTATTACAATAGATGCAGATATGAGTACTCCACTCATAAGTATAAGTTGTGCCTTGTTGTTTCTTCTCATATGCTCCATATCTCCAACTCCACATCATAAACACGGGTACCACTAGATATGATATAATGAGATCGAGCAATTTTCCTAGCATATTCCTTTTTTTCTCCAGTGTACCACATATAAATGTTCATCCCATCATATAAGCGAACTTGATAGAAAACATTTTCTGGTAGCATACTATTCATAAACGAGAAGAATTCTTCATGTGAAATATTATCATTTATCATTACCAACTGCGTTAAACGATCTGTATAGTTTTCTAAAGCTATTATTTCAATTGCTATCACACCAAATTCTTCTTTTGTATGAGCGCCATCATATATCGCACCGGCTTCCTCCACAGCAACTTTTACATCTGTATTGGATAAATTGTTCACTCGTGCATGTGCATTTTGATTACCATTTTCTGTCATGATTTGTGCGAAAATCTCCGGTGGTTTTGAAAAAACATTGTTTGGAAATGTTATTGTATACCAGTTATGAGTGACAGAGTTGGGTGTTTTTTCTGCATATACTCTTAATAGAGCATTGAAAAGTACGCCAGTGTATAAGCCAGGTTCTATTGCAAGATATGCAACAGTTTCTTCAGCATGATAGTTATCTTGTTCTTCTTCTAGTTTTATCTCGAAGGTTGTTGATGAGGGATTACGGATTCTTGGTTCGACGAATTCTCCATCGTTATATGATTGTATTGTTGATATAATAGCAGGGGTTTCATTATAGGTTTTTATAAATTTAACATTCCTATAGGAGTCTGTGAGATTGTCTATTCTGCCTACTTCCAAAGTGGTATTTCCTATATTATGGATCCCATAGTGGATTGCAAGATATGATATGTTCTCTGATTTGTGTTTTCCATCTTGGGATGATGGTTCTTCTACTCTTACTTGGAAGCCTTTTGCTGTCACATTTTTTATTCTAATATATGTACTTGCGTTTCTATTTTTATAATCTACGTCACATCTTCCCTCATTATATGTTTTTATTGTTACAAAAACTGCAGGTGTTGAACTAAATTCTTTATCAAATCGTATATACTTCCACTCCTGATCCGCTGGTAGAGAAGCTGATCCTAGTTCAAAAAACTGCTGTGCAGGTTTATTTTTTAGTATATCTAGGGCCCTATCAGCTAGGATTTTAAGCTGGATTGTAGACTGAGGTGAAACCGTTGGTGGTGGTGAGAGAGTGTAGACAAATAATGTAGATAGTAGTAATAAGACAGATGCTATGATCGCCTCGTAAACGTAAAACTGTGCCTTTTCATCCATTTTAATACCACACATTTTTAGTCTAATAATTTGATATAACCTGTTTTGTCACCTATAACTCTTATATCACCATCTGAGATGAATACCTTACCATAAACGCCTTTACATAGTTTATCCTGGTTGTATAACATGGTTTTCTCCTTTATCGAACCATCTGTTAAATTTAGATACAGGAAATCCTTTGATATCTCAATATAATAGCTTTTTCCATTTATAGACAGGGGCAGCTCTAGGGTTTTAGAATAGCTCGCATTGTTGAAAGTCTGTATAACTGCTGCGCATTCTATTATACCATAGGCTACATATTCTAAAATATCTTTTGCTATCTTATGAGATAGAATTTCTCCCCTTGTTTTTATAAAATTACCTGATATAAAGATGGCTGATGTCATTATGGTAGAAACGAGTGCAAATACTAATATAAAACTTATAATCTGTGTGACCCCAAGGTTATTGTTTATATTTTTTCTCTTCATTGTGCCCCATCTCTAACCTTTTTTGTTTTACAGTAATTTTTTAGTATCAATTATTTAAAAATGATTATAGATATTATTTTAGCATGATTTCTATTATAGAATGGAGTAGGATAAGCGTTGGTTTTTCATTGTTGTAGATGAGTGTGTTGTCCATGCTCGATTGTTTGAAGTTTAAGAATCTGGTGAAGTAGTTTAGCCAGGCATCTTGGTTTTTACCATATATTTGGAGTTGACACATTGATAGCTGATTATCCTCTCTTATACCGTTGTCTATTACTTTTGAAGAGAGTGTATATGATTTCCCACCGCCCTCTATAGATGGTGCGGTTATCTGGACAATATGAAGCATCAGTTTACTTCCATTCTCTAGCAGAATAGGTTGATTTCTTAGATATTTGTTTGTTGGATCAGATGAGATAATAGCCCCGTTTTCTATGGAGAAACCATATGTTCCAAAGGACGAGGGCAATTCGTATTCTATAGATGTTAGATCAAATATCCATACTTTGCCAAACACTGTGGATTGGTTATAAAGCTCTATGAGTATGAAATCATACTCAGGTGAACCTCCTAGTGGGTATTTCGTTTGCAATGATTTAGCTCCAGTTGATGGACTTATTGGGAAAGATGAATTTGTTTCATCTAATATCTGCGTTGGTTCTACTATTTTGAAGGCTCTTGTGTTTGTGGCGTAGTTCTCGACGGTTTCAACATTGTGTGCTAGGTCCATCGCTCTAACTCTGAAAATATAGTCCCCTCTTGGCAGGTTTTTATAGGTCACGGTTGTGTTTTTTGTCCATGAATCTGGACCTGGTTGCCAACTGGTTTCATATGGGTCTAACCTGTATTTGTACACAATTTCATCAGGAGTGGCTATATCATCGTGTCCCTCCCAGGTGAATGTGACTGTTGTTTCGCTTATTTTTTCATTGTTCTCTGGGTGAATTGTTGTTATGTTTGTCCATGGTGGGTTGTTATCAATGATTTTATAATAGACTTTTAGTTCTACATAGTTTTCATATAGTGTCATATGAGGCTTAGTAGAGTGTGATTTGTTGTGATTGTAACCGATAAAGTATATTTCCCAGTTTGGCGGTGTTTCGTCTATACTCGTAAATGTTGTATAGGAAAACAGAGGTGAGTCATATGCATCGGAGGTATAGTCAGGCATTATTCCTACTATGGAGGTATGATCTAACGGAGCAGCAATTGCTATGTTCTCGTATACACAGCCTGAGTTTGTACAAGCGTCAGCATTGCTTACGAGAATTCCATTTGCAAAATAATTATGTAGGTTAGAATTCACTCGAAATGTATACGTCACAATCTTACCAGGCTTAAACTCTATAGAATAGATTTCTATCCAGGCTCCACTAAAAGTTAATAACCTATCACCAACTTCAAGCTGCATAGCATCTCTATTATCATACATCACTTTTGATTTCCCCGGGTTAATAGCAGCCCATCCCCTCCTACCATCGGGCTTCTCAACATACAATGGATGATCATCCGTAGGACTAAGTATACCTCCATTTATCTCATAGACACCCTCCCTAACCTTAACAACAATATCACTAACCATGCTAACAACCATCTCACCAGCATCCAAATCATACGAAAATACTCTATCACCAACCCTTACATCCTCAATATTCTTATAAGACCCATCAGCCATCATAATTTTGGTACCCGCAGGAAAACAACATACTACTCCCGTAGTACCGCCATCATCATCAACGGTAGTATCAATATCAGTTCCAGCTTCAGTATATGGTGCCAAAAAAGCTAAAAAAACAAAAGACATACTAAGAGAGGAAACAATCATTAACAAGCTAATCATAAATGT
>JAGGYP010000057.1 GCA_021162485.1 Thermoplasmata archaeon | reverse complement strand
GATTTACTTTTCCATTATTACCTTGACTGAGCGCTTTTATCCCTAAAATTATCGCCTCATCTCTGCTCATGTTTTCTTTGTAATGTTTCTCGAAATAAACCATAGCAGCATCTCTACCAGCACCCTCACTACTTGCTTTATACTCCATTAACGCACCAGAAGGATCTGTTGCAAACAATCTGGGACCTGTATCATCTATACCTGCAACAAGTAAAGCCGTACCAAACGGCCTTACACCACCGTACTGAGTATATGTCTGCTTAAAATCACAAATTCTCTTCACCAGTATTTTTACCTGTATTTTTTCATTATATGTAATCTCATTTATCTGTGCATCTAGCCTTGCTCTATCTATCAAAACACGGGCATCTGCAACTAAACCAGATGTCGCGCATCCTATATGGTCATCTATCTCAAATATCTTTTCTATAGACCCCGGCTCTATAAGATGAGATGTGATTCTCTTATCAACAATTAAAACCACACCATCTTTATATTTCAAACCCACGGTTGTGGTTCCTCTTTTTACAGCTTCTCTTGCGTATTCTACCTGAAACAATCTCCCATCAGGTGAGAATACTGTTATCGCCCTGTCATATGCTACATTTGGTTGCATGTTATTTTTTCACCTCACTTTTTAATATATAACGCTTCTATCTTTAAGTTTTCTATTATACCAAATCAAATCATATGTTATAACTCAAATATGATTTATAATGTATATACTTTGGGTATAAAAATTTTAAAATAATGCAATAACAAACCATTATTTAAACTTTTGTTAGCCACGTACCTTTATATCCTTTACATATCCTTTAACAATTTCTGCCATCCTTTTTAACTCCTCTCTCTCATAAGGTTTTATCCTGGTAAACTCGTTATTCAAAGTATTTCTTGGAGTGAAATTCTGTAAAATCAATTTACTTTCTCGACCAACAAATCGTGATATCTCTGCAATATCCTCTGCTGTATGTAAAGTTGGCACAACTGTTGTTCTAAATTCAAAATCGATATCAGATTTTCTTAATATGTCAATGCTTTTTTTGATGTTCTCTATATTTACTTCCTCCAGTCCAGTTGAGTTACAATATTTTTTAACATTACTCAAAGGTGCTTTGATATCCATGGCTACATAATCAATCAACTTTTGATCTATAAGATGCTTAAGCATTTCTGGATTTGATCCATTTGTATCTACCTTCACCAGCAATCCCATTTCTTTAAAGTGTTTACATAGTTCTGGCAGGTTCTTATGCAAAGTAGGTTCTCCTCCAGTAATAACAACACCATCAACAAAATCTTTGTTCTCTAAAAGAAAAGAATCTATCTCCTCTATGGAAATGTTTTCAAACTCATTTGGATTTAGCACCAATTCTTTGTTATGGCAAAATGGGCATCTAAAGTTGCAACTGGGTAAAAATATTACAGATGTTATTTTTCCATCCCAGTCCACTAGAGATGTTTTGATGAATCCTTTTATGTTAAACATCTGCTTCTTTAATCCCCCTTAAAACCTGTTTATATTGCCCTGTCTCTATACCTATCCTTTAGCTCACCTATTTTTCCCTTGTTCCATGAGTTTATTTTTGAGAAAAATCCTGTTACCCTGGTAATTCCCTCTATGTTATCTGATCCACAGTATATACAATTTTCATTTAAACCTCTCACAACTTTTCCACAGTCTAAACATGATGTAAACTCTGGTGAGAAAGCTATTTGCGCATTTTGTGTGTTTTTAAATGTTTTCTCAACAAAATTAGCAATTGATTCAGGTGCTGGTTTATGCTCACCAAGCCATACATGGGTGAGCGCACCTGCTTCTATTAGAGGATGAAATTTTCCATCTTTTTTAACTCGTTCAATTGAACTTATGGGGACAGAGATGTTCATATACGTAGAATTTGTGTAGTATATCTCACCTCTATTTTTATCGCCTTTGACCACTGCCGTAGCTCGAAGTGGATAATGTTTCATATCTAACATAGCTAGTCTATATGCTGTAGATTCAGCAGGAGTTTGCTCTAGAGGCATATGGATTCCATATTTTTCCTCCATCTCATCGGCTAATTTTTTCATCGTAGATATTACTTTTAAGCCAAAGAAGAAGGCATCGTTTGATTCATGTAACTCCTCTCCAGTATGTGCTTGCACCATCTCATTTAAACCCAGCATACCGAGTAGAAAAGTAGCTCTACGCATTCTATAATATGGTTCACCATCTAATTCCATAGCAAGCAATGCTAAGGGACCATTTTTACCAAGATTTAAAAGTTTGCTTATGAAAGCCTTTTTTTGTAAATGTGCTTTTGCTACCAGTTCAACTCTTTCTCTGAGAATTTCAAACAGTCTTGTGTCATCTCCTTTTGCCTCGTATGCTATTCTTGGTAGGTTAACTGTTACATTCTGCATAGCAGAGTATCTCATTTTCCATGGCTGCTTTGCATCTTCTAAGTCTGATTCTCTTAGTTGAAAAGCTAGTCTGCAACATTCACTTATTTTAGCTGTATCTCCTCTGTCAAAAACATAATAGGTATTTCCCTTCTCAGATGCTACTTTACTTATGAGATACAAAAAGTCTTCATGACCCTCAGTTGTGAAGAATTTTTCAGTTATATGAACGTTTGGTTTTGGAAAGAAAAATGGTCTACCCAAAGCATCGCCCTCATAATACACTTCAAAAAGTGCCTGGAGAAATCTGTGTGCCTCATCCATATAATCAGAGTAGGTATTGCCTGTTAGCTTTCCACCTGGACCTATTGCTGGTACATCTTCAAAATGTTTAGGGCACTCCCAATACAGGTTTATGTCACTGAAGATACTTTGACCTCCTCTAGCAACAGCCTGCTGGGCAAATTCATAGATTAATATTTGTGCAAGCTGCTTCATCCTTGTATCATCTACTCCAACAAGATAGGGAGCT
This sequence comes from Thermoplasmata archaeon, assembly GCA_021162485.1. Lineage (GTDB taxonomy): Archaea > Thermoplasmatota > E2 > DHVEG-1 > B8-G13 > B8-G13. The sequence continues at coordinate 13,365 of JAGGYP010000057.1, read as the reverse complement.
AAAAATATGTTAAACGCATCCCAGCCTATTGCTCCTGCGAAAGTACCTTGTAATGCCGCTGAAAATTTAATTATCTGCTCTATTAAAACCTCTGGGTGCTTTGCAGGTCTGGCAATAGATATTGCATTTGGTAAATTTAATCCAAATTTTTTTACATATTCTATATTCTGACCAGAACAGTATGGTCTATCTATCATGCCTAAGTCGTGAAGATGAATATCTCCTCTCATATGTGCATCTGCAACATCTTGAGAAAAGACTTCAATTAATGCAAATTCTTTCTTTATTCTTTCAGCTAGAGTTAAATTTGTAGCTTCTGGTCCATGTGGGACATTCGCATTTTCTTTGTTATGATTGATGATTATTTCTCTAGCATCATATAGTGGGACACCTAAACGAGTGTGCTGCCTTCTTATGTGCTCCAATCCATACTCAATAAGTTTCGCATTTGTTAACTCTCTGATAAGAGGAGCTGTAACGTTCTCTATGTTTAAGCTAAAAATAAGTTTTTCAACCTCTCTAGCAATAATCTTTGCAGCATCCTCGCTTATATCTGTTTCTCTAAGTAAAGCCTCTGTTATTTTATTCCTATTCCATTTTTTGATCTCTTCATCAGAGGTCCTTACAAAGAGGGATAAATCTGTGGCGTCTTTTTGAAGATCTGCTTCTCTCTCAATAAGAACTTGTTTTGGCCTAAAACCGTCATCTCTCATCTTTATCATTTTGCGATAGTCCTCTCCTTAAAATTTGGTTTAACAAGAGGGATTTCTACTAAGTAATTAAGTATTTATCAACATTTTTGTATCAAGTTTGTTATCAAACTATTTTTATTGTGAGATTAGTAAAATTTATTTATTACCAAGTTTGTTACCAATTAAGGGTTGGATTATGTTTGACCAAAGATTAAGTCTAAAAGACGTAATAATAGGTATACTCAAAGGATCCCAGGATTCTATATCTGGTTTATCAAGAAAATTAAACAAAAATGGATACAAACTACACAGGCTAATGCTAACTGGCTATCTAAAAGCTCTTGTCGATACAGGATATCTAAAAGAGCAGGAAATAAAACCTTCCAAAGTATACTCAATAAGATCCCCAAAAGAAAAGAAATACATATATGATCTCTTGGGTGAAGAAATTAAAAATATTACAGATACACCATCTGAACAGGCAAAACTCTGTATATACATTCTACAAAGGCTATTCCATAGACCAATCTTTCTGGAAGAAATTAAAAGATGCAAAATAAAAACCAATGGAAATATAGATGCTGAAAAAATCGAAGGAGAAGAGAGAGGACAAGCTAGAAAACTACTATCCAAAACTTTATTGAGATTGCCCTTCAATGACCCTGCATATATGATAAGAGAAACAATAGATGAATATGAAAAATTGAGAATAGATATTCTGCAAAACATAATAATATCCGAGTTTAATCTGAATAAATTCTCTATGAAAAGCAAACAAGTCAAACTAGATCAAATCAAAAAATAGCTAAATGCCTCTTTCATTACCAAAAATTATCTTATGTAGTTGAAGAGAAATCCTTGCATTTAATCCATCCTCCAGAATCCATCTTACCAAGTTTTTTGGATTCCAACCCCAAACTGGTTGCATAAATATTTCACAATTTGGTTTTAACTGATTTATAATTCCCTTAACATACTCATAATCGCCCTTGTTTGAAATAATAAATTTTAATTGATCCTTCTCTGTTAAATAATCAATGTTTTCGAATTTCATTTTATCCTGCATACCGGACGATGGACATTTAATATCTAACGAAATTATTATAGCATTTTTAGGCTCTATTTTTACTATGCTAGAAATATCTATGCTACCGTTTGTTTCCAAGCAAACTTTGTACCCTCTATCTAATAACTTTCTAATTAAAGCAGGAGTTTCTTTTTGAAGAAGAGGTTCTCCCCCAGTAACACAAACATTTTTACATGGATAATTTTTTATGTTAGACAATATATCTTCAACTTGCATTTCCCTACCATCATAGTATGCATATTTTGTATCACAATATTTGCATCTTAGATTACATCCAGTTAATCTTACAAATATTGTTGGATACCCAGCCAGCTTACCTTCACCTTGAATAGAATAAAATATTTCGTTGATCTTCATAACAAGTTTTTCTAAAATCATATTGGTTTAAAATTTTTCACAATAACTTTTATATATCAGAATTTGTATTAGGAGAGGTTGCTCCAAATGTTAAAAATATGAATTAGATTGTACTATAGATGATAACTAAGGAGTGTGAGCTATGGCCAAATTCGACACGGGCCTGTAGCTCAGCTAGGTAGAGCATCTGGCTTTTAACCAGGTGGTCATGGGTTCGAATCCCATCAGGCCCGCTTTAAATAATAAAAACATTTGGAGAAGAAGGGATAAAAAATAGATGGGTAAGAAAATTGACGTGTTAAAACATGAGCTGGTTCCTGAACATATAATTTTGTCAGATAAAGACGCAAAAGAGGTTTTAAAAAAATATAATGTGAGTATTGATCAACTACCTAGGATATTTGATACAGATCCTGTTGTACGTGCAATTGGAGCAAAACCAGGACAGATAATAAAGATTATAAGAAGGAGTCCGACTGCAAAGAAATCTATTGCGTATAGAGTTGTAATAGAAAGTGCGAAATCTATATTAAATGAAAATTTGGGTGAAGAATAATTATGAGAGAACTTGTAGATGCATTTTATAGAGAGAGAAGCATCGTTAACCATCAGATAGCCTCCTATAATGATTTTCTAAATAGAAGACTTCAAAATATTGTTGATAGCACCATTATCGGAGAAGAGGAAAATGCCCAAAGGGGTTTTATATATCCAGAAATTGAAGGTTATAAAATTAAATTTGGGAAGATAAAGGTTGGACGGCCAGAGGTCAAAGAAGCTGATGGCTCAGTAAGAGAATTAACTCCTATGGAAGCTAGACTAAGGGATCTAACGTATGAAGCACCAATTTATCTAGAGTTTATACCAATAATAGATGAAGTCGAGTATGAGCCAGAGGTTGTAAGAATAGGTGAACTTCCTATAATGGTAAAATCCAAAGCATGTAACTTATCAAGAGAGGCGTTCTCAGAAAAATTAGGTCATGAGGTTTCTGATGAGGAATATTATGAAGAGCTCCGCAAGTTACAGGAAGATCCTCTTGATCCTGGAGGATATTTTATTAGCAATGGAACAGAACGTGTTCTTATAACAGTAGAAGATCTTGCCCCAAATAGAGTCCTTGTGGAGAGAGATGAGCAATATGGTAGTGTAATAGAAGTAGCTAAAGTTTTTTCTCAAAAAGAAGGTTACAGAGCACTAACTGTTGTTGAGAAGAAAAAAGATGGTATGCTAATGGTTTCTTTACCAACTACATATGGGCAGATACCTCTTATTATTCTACTAAAAGCACTTGGAATGGAAAAAGATGAAGAGATAGTAAACATCATGGCCATACAACCTGAAATGGAGCCTTTTATACTGGCAAACATCGAAGAATGTACTACTCAGTATGGTGTAACAAATCAGGAAGAAGCTATAGCATTTCTGGGTAAGAAATTTGCAGGTGGACAAGCTAAAGAATATCGTATAAAGAGAGTAGAAACTATATTGGATAGAAATCTCCTGCCGCATCTAGGAAACAATGTTGAGGATAGACTTACAAAAGCTATTTTCATGGCGCGTATGGGCATAGCTGTACTTGAACTGGCACTGGGTTTAAGGGAACCAGATGATAAAGACCATTATGCAAATAAAAGACTTAAGCTTGCCGGGGATCTCATGGAGGATTTATTTAGAGTAGCATTCACAGCTCTGTGTAAAGATCTTAAATATCAAATTGAAAGGATTCATGCTAAAGGTAAGGAGATAAAGATTAATACCTGTCTGAGATCTGATGTTCTCTCACAACGTATTCATCATGCTTTAGCAACTGGAAACTGGGTTGGTGGGAGAGCTGGAATATCACAATTACTGGATAGAACCAGTAATTTAGCAACTTTAAGTCATCTTAGAAGAGTTACTTCTCCATTAACTAGATCGCAACCACATTTCGAAGCAAGAGATTTGCACCCAACACAATGGGGGCGTTTATGTCCAAATGAGACACCTGAAGGACCAAATTGTGGTCTAGTGAAGAATCTTGCTCTTACAGTAGAGATATCAGAGGGTTATCCAGAGGAAGAAGTTGAAAAGATATTAAAAGATCTTGGCTTGGAAGGAGTTTCTAGAGAATCAAATAGTGCTAGAGTCTATCTAAATGGAGATTTAATAGGAATGTACCCAAATGGAAAAGAGCTTGTTGAGAAACTAAGGGAGAGGAGAAGAAAAGGGCTTATAGACATAGAGGTAAATGTTTGCTACTATGAGGATGAAAATGATGTTGTAATAAATTGTGATTGTGGCAGATTAAGGAGACCTCTTCTAGTCGTAAAAGATGGTAAACCCTTGCTCACTGAAGAACATATCAAAGCTCTGAGAGAGGGAAGGATGAAATGGAGCGACCTAATAAAGGAAGGTATTGTAGAATACATAGATGCTGAGGAGGAGGAAAATGCATACATAGCTTTGAGGGAAGAGGATCTCACCCCTGAACATACGCATATGGAACTTGACCCAATGTGTATACTTGGAATCGGAGCATCTCTTGTACCTTATGCTGAGCATAATTCATCACCGCGTATAACAATGGGTGCTGGTATGGGAAAACAATCCCTAGGTTTTGGTGCAGCAAACTATAGAATAAGGCCTGATACAAGAGGGCATCTATTGCATTATCCACAAGTTCCCATTGTACAAACGCATACAACCAGGTATATAAGGTTTAATAAAAGACCAGCTGGTCAGAATTTCATAGTAGCAGTGGCATCCTATAAAGGTTATAATATGGAAGATGCCCTGATTATGAACAAGGCAAGTATAGAAAGAGGTTTAGCAAGAAGCACCTTTTTTAGAACCTACTCCGCTGAAGAAAGAAGATATCCGGGTGGACAAGAAGATCACTTTGAAATACCTGATGCAGAATGTAGAGGAGTGAGAAGTGAAGAAGCTTATAAAAACTTGGATGAAGATGGCTTAATATCACCAGAATGTGATGTTGAAAGTGGAGACGTTTTGATAGGAAAAACTTCTCCTCCAAGATTCTTAGAAGAGGCTACTGATTTTCTAACACCTCAAAAAAGAAGAGAGACTTCAGTAACAGTTCAAGAAGGAGAAAGAGGTATCGTAGATAAAGTAATGCTATCAGAATCTGTAAACGGTTCTAGAATAGTTAAGATAAAAGTCAGGGAGGAGAGAATCCCTGAGTATGGTGATAAGTTCGCATCTAAACATGGACAGAAAGGAGTTATCGGACTAATAGTTCCACAAGAAAACATGCCGTTCAATGAAGATGGTATCTCCCCTGATCTTATCATAAACCCACATGCTATACCTTCAAGAATGACCGTAGGACATGTTTTGGAGATGATAGGTGGCAAAGTTGGTGCACTTGAAGGAAGAATAGTAGATGGTACTCAATTTAGCGGGGAAAAAGAAGAAACTTTGAGAAAGCTGCTGGTGGAAAATGGTTTTAAACACAATGGTAAAGAAATTCTCTATGATGGAGAAACAGGTAGGATTATAGAATGTGAGATATTTGTCGGTTGCATCTACTACCAGAAGCTCCATCATATGGTGGCAGGAAAAATACATGCTCGTTCCAGAGGGCCTGTACAGATTTTGACAAAACAACCAACAGAGGGTAGAGCAAGAGAGGGAGGTTTAAGATTTGGTGAAATGGAAAGAGATTGTCTCATAGGTCATGGTGCAGCTATGGTAATCAAAGATAGATTGCTTGATGAATCTGATGTAACGTTAAAATACATCTGCAATACCTGCGGTCATATTGCAGTAATAGATAGACATGGTAATTTGAGATGTCCTGTATGTGGCGATAGAGCAGATATTCATCCTGTGGAGATGAGCTATGCGTTTAAACTGTTAATAGATGAATTAAAATCTTTGGTAATCGCGCCTAGGATTAGGCTTGAGTCATTAGTTTAGGAGGAATATTATTTTATGATCACTAAAAAGATAGGTAGAATTGAGTTCACATTGCTATCACCAAAAGAAATAAGAGAGATGAGTGCTACAAAGGTCATAACAGCTGATACCTATGACGATGATGGCTTTCCCATCAACATGGGATTAATGGATACACATCTTGGTGTAATTGAACCTGGTCTGAGATGTAAAACATGTGGACTAAGAGCAGGAAAAGATGGCTGCCCTGGTCACTTTGGTCACATTGATTTAGCAATGCCTGTTGTACATGTTGGTTTTGTAAAATATATAAGAAATTGTCTAAGAGCTACTTGCCGTGAATGCGGCAGAATTCTTCTAAGTGACGAAAGACTAGAGTTCTATAAGAAAGAAATAGAAAGATTTGAAAAAGAAGGAAGAAGCATAGCTCCCCTGGTTAAAGATATTGTAAAGGAATGTGAAAATGTCTCCAAATGTCCCAGATGCAAAAGAGAAAATGGTAAGATAGACCTAGATAAACCAACAACATTTAGAGAAAATGGTAAAAAATTAACACCCTCAGAGATAAGAGAATGGCTAGAAAAAATACCTGATGAGGATCTAAAGTTTTTAAATATTAACCCAAAAGTTGCTAGACCAGAATGGATGGTTTTAACGGTTTTACCAGTGCCACCTGTTACAGTGAGACCATCTGTTACCCTGGAATCTGGTGAGAGGTCTGAAGATGACCTAACGCATAAGCTTGTAGATGTTATAAGAATAAACCAGAGGTTACAGGAGAACAGAGACGCTGGTGCTCCTCAGCTTATAGTCGAAGATCTCTGGGAACTTTTACAATATCATGTAACAACTTATCTTGACAATCAAACCTCTGGTATTCCCCCTGCAAGGCATAGGTCTGGTAGACCATTAAAAACACTTGCCCAGAGGTTAAAAGGAAAAGAAGGACGTTTTAGAAGCAATTTATCCGGTAAAAGAGTAAACTTCTCTGCTCGTACAGTGATATCTCCTGATCCAAACTTGAGTATAAACGAGGTTGGCGTACCAATTGAGGTTGCCCGTGAGTTAACCGTACCTGTTAGAGTTACACCTTACAATATAGAATGGCTAAGAGAAATGATAAAACGTGGACCAAATCCAAAACCACCAGAGGGAGTGAAGTATATACCTGGTGTTAATTATATAATCAGGGATCCAAAAACACTTAAGCAGAGAAGAATCAAGATTACTGAGAAAAACGCCGCTGACGTGGCTGAGAGATTAGAAGTGGGGATGATTGTAGAAAGGCAGTTGATGGATGGAGACATAGTACTTTTCAATAGACAACCTTCTCTGCACAGAATGTCAATGATGGCTCACAAGGTAAGAGTGTTGCCTTATAAAACATTTAGATTAAACCTTAGCGTATGTCCACCATACAATGCTGATTTTGACGGAGATGAAATGAATTTACACGTTGTACAAAGTGAGGAAGCTAGAGCAGAGGCAGAGATTTTGATGAAAGTACAAGAACACATACTTTCACCCAGGTTTGGTGGGCCCATTATTGGGGGCATACATGATCATATATCAGGCTGTTTTCTACTGACATATAAAGATAAAAAATTCCCCATACAGGAAGCTACGCACATATTATCAGCAATAAACTATAGAGGCAAACTGCCTAATATTATAGAGGAAAATGGTAAAAAATACATCCTAGGTAAAGACATATTCAGCGTACTCCTTCCAAAAGATTTAAGCATAGAATACAAAGCCAAATCTTGTTTCAACTGCGAAGTCTGCACAGCTCCAAACTGTCCACATGATGCATATGTGATAATAGAAAAAGGTGTTTTGAAGAAAGGAGTAATTGATGAAAAAGGTATAGGTGCCTTTAAAGGGTTGATACTTGACAAAATTATAAGAGAACACGGGGTAGATTACGGCAGAGAATTCATAGACAAGGTTACTAAACTTGGGATAACTGCCATAAATATTTGTGGTTTCACAGTAGGTATAGACGACGAAGATATACCTCCAGAGGCGAGAAGACAAATAGAAGAGGGTTTAGAAAAGGCAAAGAAAAAAATCAATAGTCTAATAAAGGCTTATAATAAAGGCGAGCTAGAGGCTCTGCCAGGAAGAAGTCTTGAGGAAACTTTAGAAATGGAGATAATGAGAGTAACTGGAAGAGCTAGAGACATGGCTGGAGAGATAGCCAGTAGATATCTAGGTCTTGATAATAGTGCCGTTATTATGGCAAAATCTGGTGCTAGAGGATCCATGCTTAACCTTTCTCAGATGTCTGGTTGTGTTGGACAACAAGCAGTTAGAGGTGAAAGGATAAACAGAGGATATAGAGGTAGAACTCTACCTCATTTCAAAAAAGGAGATCTAGGGGCGGAGGCAAAAGGATTTGTATCTTCTAGTTATAAAAAAGGACTTACCCCAACAGAATACTTCTTCCACTCCATGGGTGGTAGAGAAGGTTTAGTAGACACAGCTGTAAGAACATCTCGTTCAGGTTACATGCAAAGAAGATTAATTAACGCATTAGAAGATATCAAAATAGAAGAAGACTGTACGGTTAGAGATCCAGAGGGGAATGTAATACAATTTGTATATGGAGAAGATGGTGTTGACCCAGCAAAAAGCATAGCTGGTAAGCCTATATACATTGATAAAATAATTGAAAAAGTTGAGAGTAGTTGAGGTGCAAAAATATAGATGGCAAAGAGGAAAACTAAGAAAAATGAAGTAAAGAAAAAAGATAAAGAAACAAAAAAGGAGAAAAAAGTAGCTACACCTAAGAAAGATAAAAAAATGTTATTAGAGGAAAAAATACTGAAGATTTTAGATAAACACAAAAAATCTTTACCCTATTCAATAGTGGAAGATATTGTTAATATAGCCATGGAGAAAAAATTGGAAAATAAACTAGAAAAACTTGTACTAGCAGCGATAGAGGAGTACGAAAACAATTGTATAGAACCTGCGGAGGCTTGTGGCATAGTAGCTGCACAAAGCATAGGTGAACCTGGAACGCAGATGACAATGAGAACATTCCACTATGCTGGTGTAGCAGAGATAAACGTTACACTTGGTTTACCTCGTCTCATAGAAATAGTTGATGCAAGATCTGTACCATCTACACCAATGATGAACATATACTTGGAGGGAGCTTATCGTGTTGATCCTGATCTCGCTGAAAAAGTTGCAAACAACATAGAGATGACAAAATTGATAGATATTTCTGACATGGAAATCGATCTAACCAATCTAACTATAACTATAAAACCAAATGAAAAAATGATGAAAAGAAAGGATATAAAAATAGAAGAAATACTAGATCACATAAAAAAAATACGAAAAATAAAAGGAGAACTTCAAGATGACGGTACAATAAAGATCACTCTAGATGAGCCAGGTTATAAAAATCTTTTAAACGCTAGTGAGGCTCTAAAAAACCTCAAGATCAAAGGGATAGATGGGATAGAACGTGTAATTATTAGAAAAGAGCCTAACGAGGGGTATGTTATATATAGTGAGGGGAGTAATTTTGAAGAAGTTTTGAAAGTAGAAGGTGTAGACCCCTATAGAACCACAACTAATGATATACAATCTGTCTATCGCACTCTTGGTATAGAAGCTGCAAGGAATATGATTATAACAGAAGCTTACAATACACTAATGGAACAAGGATTAAATGTGGATTTAAGACATATTATGTTAGTAGCAGATATCATGACAACAGATGGAACAGTAAGGGCAATAGGGAGACATGGTGTTAGTGGTGAAAAAACATCTGTACTATCAAGAGCAGCTTTTGAAATCACTGTTAACCACTTACTACGCGCAGGTGTAAGAGGAGAAGTAGATACACTAAAAGGTGTTGCAGAGAATATTATCGTGGGTCAGCCAGTAAATCTCGGCACAGGCTCTGTTAAATTGGTGATGAGTGTACCGAATTTTAAGAAGAAATAGTTTGGTGGTTCAAAATGGTGGATGAGAGAAAAATCATCAAGAGCTTTGTTACAAAAGGAAAAGTAAAAATTGGTTTAAAAGAAACAAAAAAAGCAATATCTAATGGCTCTGCTAAGATTGTGATTGTAGCAAATAATTGCCTGGAACATGAAAATATTAAAAAGCTCGCATCCAGTAAAAAGATACCAGTATATGAATATAATGGAACTGGGTTAGATTTAGGTTATGTCTGTGGTAAGCCATTCAATATATCAACATTTGCAGTAATAGAAGCTAGCGCATCTGATATTACAAATTTATTAAAAGGAAAATAAAATGGGGGATATAAAGCAGTCTAATGGGTGAAATAACTCTTTCTAAGGAAGCTCTCCAGTACATAAATATTGCTGCTAATCTCACAAAGTGTAGTATTATAGATTGTATAAGCGTAGAGGATAGGATTGTTTTTGTTGTGGAGAAAGGACAGCTTGGTTTAGCAATTGGGAACAATGCTAAAAACATAGAGAGATTAAAAAAAATTTTTAATAAGAATGTAAAGTTTGTCGAGTATGATAGTGATAGTGAAAAATTCATTTATAATCTTTTTAAACCTTTCAAGGTGATAAACATAAAGTTAGAAGAAAGACGTGATGGAAGCTATGTTGCAAAAATAGAAGTTGATACCAGAGATAAATCAAAAGCTATTGGTAAAAATGGGAGAAATATAGAGATTATAAGGAAACTTGCTCAAAGGCATCATCCTATAAGTGATGTTCAGATAATATAGAAAAATTTTTGTTTTTTTGATAATTTTTAAATGCTGTTTCCAGTTTATTGATTTTTATCCTCATAGGGGGTTTGAAATTATTGGAGACAAGAATTACTAAGCACCCTATACTTAATTTTCCTAAAAAGAGTAGAATTCCTTTTTTCTTCAATGGCAAAAAAATCTATGGTTTAGAGGGCGATACAATAGCTTCTGCTTTGCATGCTAATAATATAAAAGTTTTAAGCCGGAGTTTAAAATACAATAGAGCTAGAGGTTTTTTTTGTGGTATTGGAAAATGTGCATCTTGTTTGATGCGTGTAAATAACGTGCCAAATGTTAGAATATGCATCACTCCTCTCGCTGAAAATATAAACGTTGAAACACAGGATAGGGGTTTTGGGAAACTACCAGAAGATGATTTTAAAGAGTATCCATTAAAAAAAGTTGATGTAGATGTTTTAGTGGTGGGTGGTGGACCTGCTGGTTTATGTGCAGCTGTTGAGTCTGCTAAACTAGGTGCAGATGTTCTTGTTGTCGATGAGGGATCAAGAATAGGTGGGCAGTTAATAAAACAAACCCATAAATTTTTTGGCTCCTCTGATGAAATGGCTGGTGTAAGAGGTATAGAAATCGCTAAAGTTTTAGAAGATGAAGTCAAAAGTTTAAGTGATAGAATAAAAATACTTCTTAATTCAACCGTGATTGGATACTATGAGAGTAATACCAAAGATAAACATAGATTTGCTGCTGTTAAAAGACTGGGTTATGAAAACGAGCTTTATGAGATATTTTGTAAAAAAGCTATTTTTTCTTGTGGCGCAATGGAAAACATGATTGCATTTCCTGGAAATGATTTACCAGGCGTGTATGGTGCAGGTGCTGTTCAAACCCTCATGAATGTGTATGGTGTTAAACCTGGAAAAAGGGTTTTAATGGTTGGCGCAGGCAATGTTGGTCTTATTGTATCATATCAGCTACTACAAGCTGGAGTTGAAGTAGACAGAGTTGTAGAAGCTCTTCCTTTTATTGGTGGGTACCATGTCCATGCTGCGAAACTTAGAAGATGTGGTGTTCCAATATATACCTCCCACACAGTTTCTAAAGCACATGGAAAGGATAAGGTAGAAGGAGCTACTGTAGTGAAACTAGATAAAAACTGGAGTATTATAGAGGGAAGTGAAGAGTTTGTAGAATGCGATACAATCTGCTTAGCAGTTGGCTTAACACCCTCTGTTAGACTAGTTGCACAGACTGGTGCCGCCATTGAATATATTCCCGAGGCTGGGGGATATGTAGCTTTACATAATGAGTCCATGGAAACTACAAAAAATGGTATTTTTGTTGCTGGTGATCTTTCTGGTATCGAAGAGGCCTCTACAGCGATGCTTGAAGGAAAAATAGCAGGTATATCTGCTGCAGCCTCTTTAGGCTATGGAGATAAAAGAATGAATGAAAAAAGAAAAAAAGAGCTTTTAGAAAAACTTGCTTCGCTAAGAGCTGGACCCTTTGGTGAAAAACCAAGAAAAGCTAAGCAAAATATTCTGAAAAAATTTAGCGAAATCAAGAGGAGATGAAGATGAAGGAATATGAAAAAACTGGCATATTATCTGTCGAGGATATAAATATTCCAGATATGAAGTATCTAAGAAAAGGCGTGGCCATAATAGAATGTGTTCAGGAAATACCGTGTAATCCTTGCGTAACAGCATGTCCTTTTAATGCTATAAGTATGAAAGATATAAGCTCCATTCCAATGGTGGATTTTGATAAATGTGTCGGCTGCGGAAAATGTATAAGCATATGTCCAGGTCTTGCAATATTTGTAGTCAAGGTTAGAGATGATGGGTTCGCGGAAATCACTATGCCATATGAATTTCTCCCGATACCAAAAATTGGAGAATATGTAACCCTATTGGATAGAGAGGGGAAAAAACAGGGAAAAGGCAAGGTATTGAGGGTTAGAGAAGGAAGCAGAAAAACATTTGTAATAACTGTGGAGGTTAAAGAGGAACTTGCCATGGTTGTTAGAAATATCCTGGTAAAAAGTAGAGGTGAATAATTATGGTTAACAAAAGCGGAAAAAAAATCATTTGCAGATGTGAAGATGTGAGCGAGGATGAGATTATAGAAGCAATTAAAGAAGGTTTCACTGATTTTGAAGAAATTAGAAGAAAACTAAGGATAGGCATGGGTCCTTGTCAAGGTAGAACCTGTTTTAACCTGGTTAGAAGAATATTGATTAAAGAGCTTGGTTTGAAAAATAAGGATATAAAATTACCCACTTCCCGACCCCCAATAGTTCCAACACCTCTAGGAGTATTTTGTAGTAAGGAAGAAGAGGATGATAACAATGATTCCAAGTGATGATTTTCCAAAAAAAACTGAAGTACTTGTTATTGGTGGCGGTGTAAACGGTTGTTCAATAGCATATCAGCTTGCTAAGAGAGGCGTGGATGTTACACTCTGTGAAAAAGATTTCATTTGTGCTGGTGCAACTGGTAGATGTGGTGCTGGTATAAGACAACAATGGTCTACAGTGGAGAATGCGAAACTTGATATAGAAAGTGTAAAAATTTTTGAAAAACTGGGCAGAGAACTTCATGCAGATATTGGCT
>JAGGYP010000075.1 GCA_021162485.1 Thermoplasmata archaeon | reverse complement strand
TTTTGATGAATACAGACCGATAAAAATTGAAACTGGTTTAATTCGTAAGGCAGAAGGATCAGCCAAGGTTAAAATAGGGAATACACAGGTACTAGTTGGAATAAAAATGGATGTTGGCGAACCTTATCCAGATTCACCAGATATGGGTGTTCTCACTACAAGCGCGGAGCTTATACCACTGGCATCTCCAGACTTCGAAGCAGGACCACCAGGTAAGGAGGCAATAGAATTAGCAAGAGTTGTGGATAGAGGAATAAGAGAATCAGAGATAATACATTTAGACAAATTATGTATAGAGCCCAATGAAAAAGTATGGATTGTATTCATAGACATACATGTTTTAGACCAGGATGGCAATCTCTTTGACGCCTCTCTACTAGCTTCTCTCGCAGCATTGTACACATCTACTGTTCCAGCAGAAAGATTTGAACTCGGAGAAAACTTCAAACTACCATTGTCTCAAGATCCACCTATATCCTGTACATCTATCAAGTTGAACAATGCAATAGTAATAGACCCGGTTCTCGACGAAGAAGAAATAGCAGATGCTAGACTAACTGTTGCAACTGATAAAAATGGTGATATCAGAGCTATGCAAAAAGGTTTATCAGGTAGTTTTACTATAGAAGAAGTGAAAAATATTATAAAAGCATCCATTATTAACGGAAAGAAACTTCGAGAGGTGCTATACAAAAGTATAAGGGGTAAATAATTATGGCAAGAGGAACTAAAAAAGTTGGATTAACAGGTCGTTTCCAGAGCAGATACGGTTTATCTATTAGAAAAAGGGTTAAAAACATAGAGGAAGTTGAGAGAGCATACCATGTCTGCCCAAGCTGTGGTCATAAAAAGGTAAAAAGAATAAGCACAGCAATATGGCAATGTAGAAAATGCGGAACAAAGTTTGCAGGAGGATCATATGTGCCGAGGACTGACATGGGCAGAATCGTGGATAGGGTATTAAAAGGAGAAATGTCACTTGAAGAATCACCTGATAAAACATTAGAAAATATCGAAGGTGAGGAGACATGACAGGTTATAAATGTGGTTTATGCAAGAAAGAAGTAAAATTTGATGTAAAAAATATAGGTATGCAATGTCCTCACTGTGGAAGCAAAATATTTTATAAAGAGAGACCAACAATAGCTAAGAGAATCAAAGCAAGATAAAAACATGCATAAAGCTGAATTTGTTTTAGATTTTGAATCTGAAAAAGAAGCCAGAATCATTTTTAAATCACTGTATCCTGAAATAAAACACAGGATACCAAAAACTAGGATAGAGACAAAATTATCAAAAAGCAAAATATTTCTCACCATTTGTGCAGATACTACCAGCTCATTAAGAGCAGCATGTAACTCATATCTAAGGTGGATAAAAACAGCTGTAGATGTAAAAGAGAAAATTTCAAAATAATCATTAATTTTATCTACCTTGTTCTCTATTACAATTTTCTATGATGGGGAAGGACAAACCAATTTTATTTAGTCTCGAAAACTGTGAGAGATGCGAGTTTATAAAGAAAAGAATACCCAAGGGGCTAGATATAGAAATAAAGACATATCCACATGATTTTAAAAATTGGACTGTGGATCAAATTGCAGAGGTAACCTATTATGAGGTATATTCTGATTTGCAAAACACTGCACCTATTCTATTGCTTCCAGATGGTACAAAATTAAAAAGTGTAATAGAAATAAAAAACAAATTAGAGGAGTTTAAAAAATAGCTAAACCTCTATTGTCTCCTCTCTTTCTGCCCCCACGGAAACTATTTTTATCGGAGTGTTAAGACTTTTTTCTATGAATCTGAGATATTCCCGTGCTTCTCTGGGTAGATCAGAAATTTTTTTGCTGTTTTTATCTATACAATCCCAGCCTTTAAACTCTTTATAAACAGGTTTACATTTCTCCAACATGCCTACATTTGGCGGGAAATTCTCAAATTTTTCATTTCCACATAAGTAATGTGTGCAAACTTTTATAGTTTCTAATCCATCTAACACATCTAGCTTTGTTATAGCCAGCTTATCTATGCCAGATATTCTACATGTGTATCTTAAAACCACTAGGTCCAGCCAACCACATCTTCTAGGTCGATTTGTAGTGGTTCCGAATTCTCCACCTTTTTCCTGTAAATGTTTACCTACTTCATCTTTTAGCTCTGTAACCATTGGTCCACTGCCAACTCGTGTGGTATATGCTTTTACTACACCTATTATCTCATCTATCTGCTTTGGTGAAATCCCTGATCCAGTACATGCTCCTCCTGCAACCGTGTTTGATGAGGTGACATAGGGGTAGGTTCCAAAATCTATGTCAAGCATACTTCCCTGAGCCCCTTCTAATAAAATATTTCTTTTTTCTTTGATTGCTTTTTGAAACTCTAACGATGTATCTGTTACAAATGGTTTTAATTTTTGACCATACCCTGTATATTTTTCAAGAATTTCTTTGATATCTAGTTTTTCTTCAAACTCATAGAGTTCCAAAATCTTTTGTTTTAGAGGTACTAAAACCTTTAATTTTTCTTCTAAGATATTCCTGTCTAGGAGATCGTTTATTCTTATTCCTCGTCTTGCTATTTTATCACTATAGCATGGGCCAATACCTTTTTTTGTAGTCCCAATACTTTTTTTGCCAAGATATTTTTCCTCGGCACCATCTAATAGTTTGTGATATGGCATGATTACATTTGCCCTGTCACTGATAAGAATCTTTGGTTTAACCCCGTTGTTCTCTAGGTTTTCCATTTCCTGCAGTAAAACCTCTGGATCAACAACAACACCATTTCCTATAACTCCTATTTTTCCTCTTATCACACCAGATGGAATCAAGTGAAGCTTATACACCTTGTTCCCAACTTTTATGGTATGCCCAGCGTTATTTCCACCTTGGAATCTTACCACATAATCTGATTTTTCAGCATAATAGTCTACTATTTTTCCCTTGCCTTCATCTCCCCACTGTGTTCCAATTATTAATGTAACAGCCAATTTATCACCCTTAATAGTCAATTGAAGAACTAATAGATAAAAGTAATTATTTTTAACGCTGAATCAACCAAAAATTAGAATTCACTCTTTAGTAGCATATTTATAAAGTATAAATGATGGTATTGCCCATGCTGGGAACCAGTAAATGATTGAGGATAATATAAAAGGTGCGATTGTTTCACCACTAAATTCAAAAGTATACATTCTCAAAACCCACTCTGGCCTCATAAAGGTAAACTCTAAAATTTGTCCAAATATGAGAGATAATAAACCCATTTTTATAGGTTTATAGTTTTTGAGAAAAAAAATTAGAGCACCAAATAAATTGAAAATAGAGAAAAAGAGTATTATCCCCCTAATATCTAGCCCCTCTGGAATCTCAAAAACAAATCTTAATACTATCTCTAAAAGTAAATTGATTGCCAAGGCACAAATGATAAAAACAAGATAAATTTTTAAAAACCTGAAGATTTTGTCTTTATTCATAAAAAATCATAGGCTCTTGTTTTAATAAATTTTACCAATTCTTGCCCAATTGAGTTAAGAAAAGGTGTTTTTGTAAATTGAAGTTTATCTGTCTTTTCTAAGCTCCTTTGAAATTAAAGACAAGTTGATTTAATATCCTCTTTTTTAAATTCTTCACAAAACAGATTTGCTATTTTTTTCCTTTTTATCCCTCATAATAACACTATCAAATTCTTGTTTTTATAAAATCTTCTTTCCAACTATGAAGGAGCGAGATGTTATATAGCGTTCTGCGAAATATGCCAATCCTATAAAGGTTTGTTGAGTGATAGCGAATAGGGGTCAGAGGCGAAAATTTATTTCCATGTTTCAAAAAACTCTTTGATTATTTGCTCTGAGGAAGTGCCTTTAACTGGTCCATCTTTACAGGTCCATCCACCAAAGGCAAAACCTACTGG
>JAGGYP010000074.1 GCA_021162485.1 Thermoplasmata archaeon | reverse complement strand
ATGCTATGGAGATGAAAATAAACTTTACAATATTTACGAATACATTCATCTCCATAGCTTATGCTCTAACAAAAAATCATCATAGAAAATTGATTTTAAAAGAGTTTAAAGAACCTTTTGTCTCCTTGTTTTTATGCACCATGGGTGATCTGATAACTGGTATAGTAATGGGTGTTTTCACATCAAACCTCAAAATGTTACCTGCACTGATAGTCCTAATACCTGGCGCGATAGATATGCGTGGAAACATATTCGCCTCCCTAGGTTCAAGATTAGGAACCTATCTTCACACTGGTCAAATAGAACCTGGTTTTAAATCAAGCAGAATACTTAATCAGAACATATCGTCCTCCGGGGTGCTCACCCTTTTGACTAGCTTCTATCTCGGCATACTAGCAACTCTCATAGCAAAAACTATTGGGTTAGATGTTAGCATGTTGGATTTGTTACTAATATCAGTAATAGCTGGGTTGCTATCCGGAGCAATCATGCTACTTTTCTCAATGCTTATAGCGTTTTTCACTTACAAACGAGGCTGGGACCCAGATAACATGACAGCTCCTATAATAACACTAATAGGAGACATGGTAACATTGCCACTCTTGTTTCTATCTTTAAATATAGTTATAAAAATGAGTGATCTAGCTAAAATATTTTTACTCATATCATTTATAATATTAACCTTGTTATCAATACCTTATTCAATCTCTGACAAGGCAAAACCATACTATAGGAGGATACTAAAAGAAAGCACACCAGTATTGTTAGCATGTGGATTTCTAGGTATACTCTCAGGAACTATACTGGGTGGAAATGTGGAAGGGTTGATAGCCATACCTAGTATACTAATAATGATACCACCATTCCTTGAGGATGGTGGTGCAATGGGTGGTATACTAGCAGCGAGGTTATCATCAGCGTTACACCTAGGAGCTATAAAATATGATGAAAAAATACCCAATGAGGTTTTAAGACTGTTTTTGATGCTTCACATACTTGGTCTGATAATTTTCACACTAATAGGAAGTTTTGCATACATAGTGTCAATAACGCTTGGCATATTTACATTGCCTTTACATATGATGATAATAATCTCGATAACAGCTGGAGAAATATTGATTTTGATAGTAAACATAATAACTTATAATATTTCTATAATTTCGTTTAAAAAAGGCATAGACCCGGACAATGTAACAATTCCAATAATAACAAGTGTTATGGACATAATGGGAGTGGCTTGTCTAATATTGGTTCTAACGTTGATGAGAATAATATGAAAAACAGGAGGTATTGGAAATCCGACATGTATTTAAACACAAACAAGGATAAAAAAATTGGCATGAAAAACAAGTTAATAGGAAAATTAATGCCAAAATGGAAAAAAGTAGAGTTTGAAGAAATAGAATACGAACCAAGGAGTATAAAAGACATACTAATAGAAATGAAAAACATCTCAGAACTTATGGTAGACCTCGCTTATTCTGCACTACTTTTCAACAATAAAGAGCTAGCAGAGGAGGTAAAATATCTAGAGGTAAGAATGGACACCCTAAACTATGATATAAGATTAATAGCATTGCTAGCTGCTAGGACAAAAGAGGATGCCGAACAGTTAACAGGTATATTACAAGTAGCTGAAGCTGCAGAAACCATTAGTAATGCTGCGGCAGATATAACAAAAATACTTTCTGTGAGACTAACACATCCCATATTACCTGGGCTGATAAAAAAATCAGATGAAACCATAAAAAAACTAACCATAAAAGAAGGGTCCCAGGCGCATAACAAAACCATAAAAGATCTAAAGATAGGTTCAGAGACTGGTGTAAGAATACTCACAATAAGAAGGAAAGATAAATGGATATATGCGCCAAAGAAAAATGAGACCTTAAAAGCAGGGGATATAGTTATAGGGATCGGCCCAGAAGAGGGTTTATCTCGTCTAGAAAAACTATTTGAAGGCAAGATAAAGGTGCTATAAAAATGAGCGAAGAAGAAGCAGAAAAAATGTTGCTAGAATTAAAAGAAAAAGCAGAACTAATGGTAGACCTTGCTTATTCGTCTCTCATACATGACAATAAAGAGATAGCAGAGGAAGTCTACGAGTTAGAAGAGTATGTAGACAGAGTCAATGATGAACTACAAAAGCTTGCAATAGAGGATACAAAAAAAGGAGAGCTAGAAGTAAACGAGGCTCTAGCTATAATACAACTAGGTATTTCATCAGAGATGATTGCAGATGCCGCTAGAGAAATAGCAGATGTCCAACTTAGAGAGATAAAACTACATCCAGTGCTAAAAGAAAGTCTTATGGAGTCTAATGAAATTTTGCTGAAAACCAAAATAGCACCAAACTCTGTTCTAAAAGATAAAAAAATTGGAGAGATAAGACTTGCATCTGAGACAGGGATGTGGATAATAGCTATAAAAAGAGGAAACAAATGGATATACGATCCCAGCAAAAACGTTGTTTTAAAAGAAAATGACATATTATTTGCAAAGGGAGACAAAGAGGGTAAGGATCATCTTATTGCTCTAGCAGAGGGGAAAGAAAGAAAAATCTAAAATTCTGTTATCTGATCAAAAACATAATCAGACCATTTTCTAAGACCCAACAGAATATCCAACTCTGCAGGTGTGATCATAGGAATCTTATACCGGAGATAATCATCTATAGCTATCCTGGGACAAGCAGTAGAGACAAAACAATCTATCTTTTCCAAACCCAAGAGTTTAGATGGAGAAAACTCGTCCATAGATAACAAATATGCTTCTTTCCCTATTTCCTCTAACTTTTTTTTAATCTCAACTGCTAGATCGAAACGTTGCTGACCAGGTTTCAAACCTAATAGTATGCCGAAACGTTTTGCATGTCTACACATAGCTATCGCACCATAACGTTGTTTTAAAATCATGTCTTTCAAATCTAGAAGCTCATCAACTCTCACCCTACCTGTGTATGGATCAGCTGCAACAACTGGTTTTTTGGTATTAAACAGCAAACCCAATGGATGAAAATCACCACTGCCGACAAATAAAAAACAGTCTACATCGTCACTAATACTTGTAGCTGCAGAGAAATTACAACCCAGTATCAGACCCTTTTGAGAGATTCTATTATCTCCTTCTCCAATAACTACTTTAAGCCCATTGCTCTCTATAATTTCAACAATTTCCTCTAATACATGTATGTGCTGAGCAGTGGTAATAACTCCAACTTTGCTACCAACTAAAAAAGGAATAGAAGCTTCAACTGTTTTTTCTAGTTTCAAATCAGCTTTTGCTTCAATAAAAAGAATTGGAAGAGAGGTTTTTTTAACAACAGATGAAATAGGTAGATGACCTATGTGAATTATTAGATCTACACCTATCTCTTTTAAACTGTTATAAGGGATATCACAGGCACCAAAACAAGGATCAACGTTTAACACAAAATCTTTACCAGTTGAATTATGTAAGAAATCTATTATTCTCAAACCATGAATTTTTAAACCCTCAGGTATCTGAACTCCTATCAGATTATAACCTTGTTTTTTAACCTCATCTACAACACTTTCTAAATCTATCCTATAGTTTGATATTTTCATATTCCCTCACTCTCACAGCATGAATAAGTACATTATCAATGTGTTTATAATGAGAATAGACAAGGCTGAGGGAATTAAATACTTATATAGCTCAATTAAACCTGTTTTGAAATACTCACCACTGACTATTGTACACAAATGTAAAGGTGAAATTAGATAACCCACGAATGAGCTTACATACAATACACTAACAACTGGCACACATATGTTACTTGATAAGATGGAAGAGACTAAAGCAAAATTGAGACCAATTGCCAACAAATTATTCCCTATGACAGCACCTAATATAAGGGGTATAATGCTAAGCATCAAAAGTGGATGATAAGAGTTGTTTTGTAATAATGGAGACAATGATTCTAGACTTTTAGATGCAACAACAATGTTTCTAAAAACCATTATACCAAATATGGCTAACACCAATTTTAATGAAAAACCACCCTTCAATATCCTTGGAATATCCTTATGATCTATGTTTGAT